>JABXGU010000612.1 GCA_016550415.1 archaeon
ATTGGAAGCAAATACCAGCTATTGTTAGTCAAAATGAAACATTTGAAATTAATTTTCAAAAGACTACTCTTGAAATAAAATTAGAATATAGACCCTTACTTTCTCCTGATTTTGGAGCGTATTTGGTTGACGAAAACGGAGTAGCAAAAAAAGAGCCTACTACTCAGATATATACTTTTAAAGGTACAATTGTTGGTGAACCAAAAAGCCGAGTTGTTATGACATTGGGTGAGAGTTGGTATGGAGGAATTATTACTACTGATAACTCAAATATTCACCTAGCAAGCCTTAGTCAATTTACTAACAAGAATCAAGATGCAGACCATTATGTGATTTTTAACGACGATAATTTCGACTATGACCAAATACCGACCTCTGGTTTAGCTAGCGATATAATTGAAGAATCTAAAACATCAAAGAATGAACTAACTAATGAAAATAGACAACCAACAAAGAGCATAGGAAATGGTGAAATTTTGCAGTGTCGTGTAGCTTTAGCTTGTGCACCAACTTATTTAGTCAATAATCCTTATTTTTGGAAAGAGAGAATGGTCAATGTTCTCAATATGGCTGCTGATTATTATCAAGGTCAACTTGATGTTATGTTGACTGGTGCTGTAGTTATTGGATATACTACTGGATTCCTTATTACTGAAGCTTCTTCTCTACTAACTGAATTTAGGGATAGATTAAGAACAACGTATTTCCCCGATAGGCGCAATATTCCTAGGGATCTTGCCTACCTTTTTCTCGACCAGCTAATTTTTAAAGAGGGGATCGTTATTGCAGGTGCGGCTTGGGAAAACTTTCAACTTAATACTGACAAGGCATATGCAATAGGGTGGCAATTTTATTTAGAAACAGATTTTGATAATTCTTATCTATTTGCACACGAGTTAGGACACCTATTTGGGGGAACCCATGATAAGTATGATACGTATTGGTGGATGGGATTTCTAAAGGACACGTTTATGTATCCAACACATGAAGTATGGCATCAGTGTCCCCTTTTTTCTGATGGTAGAAATGATCAGTATAAGGATAATATCGGTAAGATTAATGGAAACTATGGTATGCGACAATATGCTGAAAGTAGACTAGTCGGATGGGATTATAAGACCTTTCCTGAAGGGAAAGGTGTTAATATTGATATGGTTGATGCACCAGCAATTCCTGGGGGGCACGCATTGCACTTAGATACGATTGGATACAACGATTATGGATACGATTTTGTTGCCTACATCAGTAGTCAAACCTACATAGTTGGAGCCAATGGAGAAATAACGGTTAATGGTTATTTCAGACAAGATGATGCATTCTATGGATCCTTCACCTCTAGGCGTAAATCCTTTCTCTATGTTTTAAGTGAGGATACTAGTACCGTCATAAAAAGAGAGCAAATTCTATGGCCGAGTGATTTAACTGATTGGCATTGGGTGGAAAAGACCATAACAGGTTTAATAGTTGGACAATCAGTGCGAATTGGTGTTGGAAGAATCGATAGTTGGCAAACTGATTGGGAATTAGTCGTTGAATGGTCTTACACCAATATTATTAGCGAGTGGAATGCAAAAACCTATCCAACTGGAAGATTCATCCATTTTACTAGCGCTTATTCTGATATATATGGTGATGGCTATCACGTAGATACAATCGGAGGTACTCAAGGTCAAGGTAGCTATCATTTCTTTGGAGTATTTTATGAAACTAAGACACTTCAAGGATCAGTAAATGATATTGATGTAAATGGCTATTTCAGACAAGATGATTCTTTTCCAGATTATCTTAAACCGGGCAGAAGGATGGTGTTTTTATATATTCTGGATCTCAACTTCAATATTGTGGATTCGTGTGAAATTCTCAACTGGGAAGACGATACAACATGGCATCATCGAATAGTATCGATTGAAGATCTGCCTTCTGGAACTTATTATGTTGCCATAGGAAGACCAGATAGTTGGAGTACAGATTGGCAATTGACAGCTGAGTGGGTAAATATACTAATTTCAGTGTCGTGAAAAGCCGAGACTTTAAAAATAAAATAAAGACTGAATACACTTTGTCCAATGGCACAAGCAAAACAATTTCATATGCCCACATTAAGAAATATTTGTAGAGTCCAATCACCAGTTCAAGCTTTACCGATTCTCTTAAATTTACTTTTTGATTTCTCTAAATTTATATCGGATTGCTTTTCTAACAGCAGATATGGCAAGCAAGTAGAGTATCTCCCAAACTATCTCTTTCGCAAATACAAATCAAAGTAGCTCACCTGTTATGGTTTCATTCAAAAAGAATAGAAGTACAAATGAAATTAGATCATCTGAAAAAACCATTTCTACTAGTTATTGTCTAAAGTTTGCTGCCATTTTGTTAAAGCCCTCTAAGCAAGTCTTCAATATAGCAATTGTTCTCCTTTAGTGATTTATGAAATTATTCAACTCTGAAAATCTTCTAGGAGAATCTGGCGATGTATGAATATATCATAGGGAAGTTGGACAATAATTGAGTTCGGTTCACGTCCCTTTACATATTTTTTAGTTACCTACTTGTGCTTCTTTAATGCCTCTTCTTCGCTTTCTGCGCGAATTATGTATTCTCTCACAGTACTATCCTGTTTCCTAGCGTCATCCCACTCCGCACAGCCAATAAATATTTTTGGATATAAAATCCCATCTGCTGCTAAAGTAGTACTAACCTTTTCCTTCCTACCGCCTGCCAATTACTTCCCCATTATATATTCTTAGAAAATTTTAGTAAATGCATATCTCATTCCGATTCCTCTAGAATTATTATTCGTAACTAATTTCTAAAGACTACCTCCCAATCCTTCAAATATTAACGACGCTTTGAAAAATCCTGATGTTGTTATTGTATGTGTGTTATTAAAAAAGGGATTGAGCATCAGAAGATCTAGTAGTTGTTACAAGGGTCGCCTAACTAGTTTGGCAAGTTAGGTGAATTGAGAGGAATCCACTTCTGGGTGGAATTCTCTTCTATTTGGTGTCGCCCATAGTGAGGGCAAGTAGACCTTTCTGTAGGTGTAGACGGTTTTCTGCTTCGTCGAAGATAACACTCTGTTTGCTATCAACAACCTCATCAGTAGCTTCCTCACCACGAAAGACTGGTAGACAGTGCATGAAAATTGCATCTTTGCTGGCATGAGCCATACGCTCGGAGTTGCAAATCCAGTCCCTATACTTTTCGTGCATTTTAGCCTCTGTTTCTTCACCGAGTTTGTCTATGCCGATCGATGCACATTTAGCGCTCATCCACGAACGAGGATAAATCACATGAGCGCCATTATAGGCTTCTTCAATGTCGTTGGTAATTGTGAAGGATCCACCGGATTCGTCGGCATTCTTCCTACACCAGCCCATTATCTCTGAGTCTAGCTCAAAGCCGGGAGGATGGGCTAGGACGACGTCCATACCAAATCGGGCAGCTGTTAGCACTGCACTCTGAACGCTGCACCAAGAGCGCGCATGACGACTGTACGCCCAGCTGAAAACGAACTTTTTACCCTGGATTTTTGGAAAATTTTCTTGCACGGTCATAAGGTCAGTAAGAGACTGGCAGGGATGAAATTTATCATCCGCCATGTTGGTAATAGGTATTTTGGCCCATTTTGCGTATTCTCGGAGGACTTGGTTGCCGCGTCCATATACGTATCCGACTGCTTTTTCGAGGATGCGGATTCCTATGCCGTGTCCGTAGCGTTCGAGTGTGCATGCTGTGTCTTGGATGCTTTCGCCTTCGCCAATGCGCATTGTGCCTGGTTCTAGGAATTGGGCGTGTCCGCCGAGTTCTGTTAGTGCTGATTCGAAGCTTGCGCGGGTTCTTGTTGAGGTGTTATAGAATAGCATGAAGAAGGTTTTGTCTTTGAGTAGGTGGGGACATTTGCCTACTTTGGTTTTCTGTTTTAGGTCCTTGGAAAATTTTAGTACAGTTTCAAGTTCTTCGCGTGTCCATTCTTGTGTTGTAATCATATCGCGTCCGCGCAGATCAATCATCTTATTTTTCACCTGAAGATACGACTTTATGAAGGCGGGTATAGGCAAAGCCTTTTGAAGTTTTCGTGGTGTTGCTATCAGCGTAGGGTTTTGACATTGGAACTCTTTGACACTCATTCGCATTTGGAAATGCCACGGCTCTTTCCTTCCGCGTCAAAGATTGTGGACCGAGCACGAAAGGCAGGTGTTATTGGCATTATTGTTAGTGCCATTGAACCAAAATTTTATCCTAAGGTACTTGATTTGACCAAGAGGTTTCCTGGCTTTGTTTTTGCTACCTTTGGTCTTCATCCTCCACAGGCTACGCCAAAGATGGTGGGCGAGTGTGTTCGTTTGATAAGGGAGCATGTTGACCAAATTGTGGCTATTGGTGAGGTGGGACTTGATTATTATTGGGTGAAGGATGCGAAGCTTCGAGAGTATCAGAGTCAAGCATTTACTGAGTTCATCAGGTTGGCTGCAGAGGTGGACTTGCCCATAGTGGTGCATTCCCGTGATGCAGAATTTGATGCGATAAAAGTCCTAAGAGAGGAGGGAGGAACGCGTGTTCAACTGCACTGTTTTAATAATCCTGATTTTGTCAATGAAGCAGCGACAAAAAGTTGGTACATGAGTGTACCAACCAGTGTGGTTACACGTAACAGAATGCAGCGCGTAGCTTCAGCTATGCCACTTGATAATATGCTTCTTGAGACCGACGCTCCCTATCTTTCTCCATTTCCTAGTCAACAGAATGAGTCTTCCAATCTTCCCCATTCTGCTGTTAAGATTGCTGAGCTTAAAGAGACGACTCCAGAAAGGGTAGCTGAGAAAACGACAGAAAATGCCCTAGCTTTGTTTAATCTGGAAAGGAGTCAGGATGGGCTTCGACGTCGCTAGCCACTAGATTTCAGGATTAGCGAACGGTTAGTGTTTTACTGATATTCTTTGGGTAATCAGGATCTATGCCCTTGTATACTGCAAGATGATAGGCAAGGAGCTGGAGAGGAATGGCTTGGAGTATGGGGCTAATGTAACGGTTTGATTTGGGTATGGAAAGGTAATCTACCTCAGCAACATAGCGGCGAAGAAGAGGATGCGGCTCAGCGGCTAATATGATTCTGGCACCTCGACACTCGACCTCAGCAAGATGATTGACTAGCTGTTCTTCATCTTCAGGTGCAATAGCGAATATGATTGGGTATTTATCCCCAACGATACTCAGGGGACCATGTTTGAATTCGCTGGAATACATGCCATCAGCTACGATGTAGCAGACTTCTTTGATTTTTAGGGCGCCTTCTAATGCGACGCCATGACTTAGACCATATCCTAGTACATAGAGGTGGGGATTTCGAGCGAGGAAGGGGGCAAGGTTACGGGCTTTCATAGTTGAAGTAGCGATGGTCTGTTCAATTAGGTCTGGAAGGCGTGTTTGTAGATAATCTAGGATAGTTTCTCCTGTTTTTTGTTTGAGTGTACCTTGACGAAGCCCTATATGGGTGGCAAGGTAATTGAAGAGGGTGACCTGGCTTGTATAGGTTTTAGTGGCTGGGACGCTGATTTCAAAACCGCAGCCAAGGGGTAGATACAAGTCACTGAGATTTGTGAGTGTGGATCCTAGTACATTGACGACGCTCAAAATGCGAGCGTTACGTTCACGGCAATAGTGGGCAACATCCATTACATCCTTGGTTTCCCCACTTTGACTGACACAGACGATAGTATCGTCTTCATGAATTGATTTGCCATATAGGGAGATGAATTGGCCGCCTATGACAGGAACAGCGGGTATCCCTGCCAATTCATTGAGATAATAGCTAGCGACCACTGTAGCATGGTAGCTTGACCCACATGCCACAAAGAACAAGCGTTTTGCTTTGGTGAGGGCATCCTCAAAATTTGTGATGTATGGTTCACGGATTGCGTTGAAGAGGCTCCGAACACTACTAACCTGCTCATGGATTTCCTTGAGCATAAAATGAGGATAGCCGCCCTTCTGAGCAACACGAATGTCAGCGTCAGAAATGTATGTAGCTCTTTCAATCACAGTGTCATCAGCAATGTTGCGAATTTCTATGTTTTCTGGTGATAGAATGACCATTTCGCCATCATGAATGTTAAGTATGCGTCGAGTAACTGGAAGAATACTTGGTAAATCGCTACTCACGCAGGTTTCCCCTTCACCGATTCCTGCAAATAGGCTGGACCCCATTTTTACAGCATATACTTTGTCATCATCCTCATTCATAATTGTAAAGGAATAGTCACCTTTTAGATCGCTGCAGCCCTTCCGAATCGCTTCCACAATATCGGATGTCTTATCGTAATAGCGCTCCACCGCATGAACACAGATTTCTCCATCATTCATACTTCTGATAGTGTGGCCTTCCTTTGTGTATTGTTCCTTTAGGGGTAGGAAGTTGACAATGTTTCCATTGTGGGCGCCGCATAGATCTTCATCGCAATCAAAATGTGGTTGGGCGTTGATTTTACTTGGTGCTCCGAAGGTTGCCCATCTAAGTTGCGCGATTCCCTTTGACCCAAGCATTTCAGCTAATCGGAGTTTTGTAGCTACTTCGTCAAATTTTCCTTTGTCCTTGCGTAGTTGGATTTTCCCCTTATGTACGGTTGCTACACCTACGGTATCATAGCCTCGGTATGTGAGTTTTTCTGAGCACTCGACAAGGATTTTTCCAATGTCTGTGCGCCAATTACTAGTTATTCCGAAGATACCGCACACTTCGTGTCGCTCCTATGGCTGGCTCAACATGGTGGAAAGGTTTAACTGTGTTTCTCTGTGTTTAGAGGATATTCTCTTCTGTGTTTTACTCTATAAAATTAACTGTTTTTACGTAAAAAAGAGTTAATAATTTATGGATTAAACAATTTCCCTAAATGCTTGATTTGATGCAATTATTTGAGGTTCAAAGCGGCTTTGAGCTGCTGAAGGTCTGGGTCGATTACAGGAGGCGGCTGGACACTTTTTATCACTGTATCTTGGTCCTTAAGACCGGCACCTGTTGCCTCTATTAGAATTGTCTCAGCTGGATCTTGGGCTCCGCTTTCAATCTGATGAATTAGACCCGCGAGACCGGTAACTCCAGTTGGTTCTGCGAAGATTCCTTCATTCTTCGCTAGTAGGCGTTGGGCTTTAAGGATGAGATCGTCGTCCACGGCAACAGCAGTTCCTTTCGATTCGCGTACTGCAGTCAGTGCTAGATCACCATCCCAAGGCAGTGGATCACATAATCCTTCAGCTACTGTGTGTGGAGAATCCCAGGGTTGGATTTCGAAGGGAGGCTGATTCGATTTGAATGCACGCACGAGTGGTGCGCAGCCTGTTGCTTGTACAGCAATCATTCGGGGCTGATTTGTTACAAGGTCTAGTCTGTTGAATTCTGTGAAGCCACGCCATTGTCCACCGAGTAGTCCACCTGCACCCACTTGAACATATGCGACATCTGGTGCCTTCCAGTCCAACTGCTCGATGATTTCATATGCAAGTGTTTTTGGTCCCTCTGCTTGGTAGGGATTGAAGGGACCAAAGCTGGGACAGGGAGTCCATCCATAGGCTTTGCTTGCCTTCCTGAGGAGTTGTACTGTTGGATCATCACCTTTATGGAGTCCTCGTAGTCTGACAACCTTGGCGCCGTAGAGAAGAAGCTGGGCTATTTTCCCCATTGGTGCAATATCTGGTACGAAGCAAAAACAAGCTAGCCCTGCTTTGGCACAGTATGCAGCAAGGGCAGCTGCAGCATTCCCACTACTCGCTGAAGCAAGAGTTGTTGAGCCGTGTTCAATTGCTTTTGAAACTCCAACAGTCATTGGACGATCCTTGAAGGACCAGGTTGGATTGCGCGTTTCATCCTTAATGTACAGATTTTGAAGTCCCAGAGTCTTTGCAAGTCTTTTACTCTTGAGAAGGGGAGTTCCGCCTTCTCCAAGACTTACAATATTGTCCTTGTTTTTTACAGGGAGAAGTTCAAAGTAGCTCCAAACACCTAGGGGACGCGAAGACAGAGTTTGTCGTGTGATAACTTCCTGTATGCGTGTGAAATCATACTGGGGGTCCAGACGAGCTCCACAATTGGGTGTCGTACAAGAATAGGGCTTAGCTTTAGAAGGGTATTCTTTTCCACATTTGGGGCATTTGAGATGTGTGACATATGACATAATTAATCCTCAGGTTGTGTTATGCGCCGCAAAGCAGTGACTCCATCACGAATTAATGCATATCGCTCGGAAAGCCCTATCAAATATTCATAAAGTGTGGTATAATCAGAACTACTTCGAAGTGTCGGTTTTTCATCCAGCTCCTCAAGAAGCGTAAGGTCACGCATTCGGAAAGTTCGTCGTAGAGTAATGGCAATTCTGTAGCCATCTTCTCGTTGCAACCGCGTCTGTAGTCGTTGTGGAACTAGATTCCGAAGATTTCTGATACGTTTGGAAATTAATGAAGGGTTTTCCATAATGGCCAGACAGGCCGACAACAAGAAGGTGTTCGCCATAATTTCATATTCCCACCAAGTCTGGGGTCGACCTTCTATGGCTAGGTTGAGTGCAGCCATTAGACAACGTTGGCTCGACTCTTTTTGCTCTATAAGGTGAAAGAGGTCTGCAGCTTCAAGGAGTAGACCAGCTGCCCGTATTGGAAAATGTTGTCTCCAGTAATATTCTCCGCTTATTAAGACAATTACAAGGGCTTCATCCAATTGATTTGCATTACGAAGGCGCCATTCTTCTTGTAGATATTTTCCTAACTTGGTTTGTGCAACTTCAGGACTAGGCGATGTCATCAAGCCCGTCAAACGTAACTCCGCCTCAGTTGCCAAGAATCGGTGTTGATTGCCAATTTGGTCACGTAGTTCAAGCCATAATCTCTGCAGAATGAGACGCCTCCAAAGCAGATTTCATTCTTACATTTAAAAAGGATAGCAAATACCATTGCGGAGAGGTCATATTTTTTCCTAGTTGTTAGAGCATAGACCAAAGGTTTTTGTTGGCTAATCGACTGTATCATTCGGTGGCATTAGGTGGTTTCTCCAAAGAAACTATTGGCAGTCATTTCTGTCATGCTCATTATTTGGCTAATTCTTTCTCTACTTTTACCACCATTATTTGCCCCAGTAACTCGGCAAGATCCCTACGAGGAAGTACCTGATATTGGTTCAGGAATCATCGTGGGAACAGGTCAAGACCCGCTAACTAATTTAACTTTTGATACATTCCCTTTTGATATTGATTGGACCTTTGACCCATTCATGACTGTTGCTATTGTTACTCCATCAGTTAATCCGCGATATTGGCGACAAACAGCTTATGACGATTATACAAGAACAGAATGGGAGAAGAGTAACACTACGAGAGAAACTCTTAATGAAGTTCCAGATAGTAGCAATAAATATACTATTGTCCAAAACATCACTCATGGTCTTGGTGGATCCTTACAGTTACTTAGTCTTTGGCCTAACCCCAAGATCATACAAAATTCTATTTTATGTGATGGTTTCTCTGTTTCAGATCCCTATGATCTTTATGTTGATGATTATAACACTGTGATACTCGATGCCCGGTTCCAAGATAATGAAACAAGTTCTCTTCAGTATGAAGTTACATTTGATGCCCTGGATTGGACCAGTATACGCCCAATATCACAATCTGCAAGCAACACTCCGGCTACAATTTTGGCACAATATCAAAGCCAAGGAATAAGTGTATTAAGTCCAGCAACACGAGCTGATATTCAGTCA
>JABXGU010000613.1 GCA_016550415.1 archaeon
ACTAATTAATGTTCCTATTTCAATGAACAATAGACCTATTATTTGTGAACATTAGTTTTTGATAACCTCTAGGCAGTCCCCGAAAACAGTATGATATCCTATAGCGAACCATGAGGTTTGCGTTTTAGGAATCTTCCCCGTCCCACATCGCCTATGAATTTTCCATTCTCAACAATTACTGTACCACGTGAAATAGTAGTGGTCGGGTATCCTATGAGTTTCCAGCCTTCATAGGGGCTCCAGTCACAGTTGGTTTGTAGATCGGCTGCATGAAGGGTAACCTTCTTTGTTGGGTCAAAGATGACAATGTCAGCATCACTTCCCACAGCAATAGTACCCTTATCTGGGTACATGCCAAAGAGCTTGGCAGGATTGGTGCTAACAAGGGCTATAAAGTGATTAACTGAGAAGCGTTGTTCTCCCACGCCTTCAGTATAAATCAGGGGCACCATATTCTCTACTCCTGGCAAGCCAAAGGGTATTTTCCGGAAGTCACCTTTCCACATCGCCTTCTGTTTGGTATCAAATGTGCATGTATCAGTTGCTATTACTTGAACATCGCCATTGATTAGTCCCTGCCAGAGACGTTCTCTATCATGGGGCTTCTTTACTTGGGGACAAGTGGCAAAGAGGTGTCCATCCTTCCGTTTGAACACTTCATCATCTAACAACAAGTATTGGGGACAGGTTTCTGCATATACACGTACTCCTCGTTGTTTTGCAGCATGAACTGCATTAGCAGATTCGCCAGTTGACATATGAACAATATAGAGTTGACCGCCTGTGACTTCTGCCCACTTGATGGCACGGATCACTGCCTCTTCCTCTGTGAAACATGGACGAGATAGAGTATGTGCATAAGCGCCCCACTTTTCCTTTTCCTCGGCATAGCGATTAATGAGCATCTCTAATACAAAGGCACTCTCTGCATGCACTCCAATGTGTCCACCATATTTGGCGGTCTCTTCTAGGGCGCTGAAGAGCATGCCATCATCTGCCATCCATCCTTCATTCTTGTATATCATGAACATCTTGAAGGTGGGGATGCCATAGTCGATGACCTGCTTAATTTCAGCTTGAGTTTCCTTATTCCAGTCTGTTATGGCAGCATGTAACCCATAATCAATACAAACCTTCGGGTCAGCTTCATTTCGTCGTGCTTTGATGGCTTCCATTATGGAGTGACCCTTTGTCTGAATGGCGAAATCGATGACAGTTGTAACACCACCACAGGCTGCGGCTTTTGTGCCATTTTCAAAATCATCCGCTGATATGGTGCCGGAAAAGGGTAGTTGAAGGTGAACATGAACATCGATACCTCCTGGGAATATGTACATATCCTTTGCGTCAATAACCCGTTCACCAGACCCTGCAGGTAATTCCTTTGCGATAGCGACGATTTTCTCATCCTTTACGCCAACATCGGCCACATAGGAATCTAATGCAGTTACGATTTTTCCATTCTTGATTATTAAATCCAATTCAGCCACAGTCAGACCTCCTACTCTATTGTTGTTTATCGTTGGGCTTACTCTAAAGGCTATTGCTAGGGTGAGGGGATACGCTCCGCTTTGTAGAACCAACCTGGAACTGGTGAATTCATGGTACCCCACGCTAGTTCCCATACAATCTCGCCGCTCGAGGTGACTTCAAAGATTTTAGATCGCTGGTTAACAATGGCGACAAGTAGAGTATTGCCATTTGATAGTCGATCTGCATCTCGGGTGAAAATCATGTTCTCGCGCCCATATTGCCACACCACTTGTCCTGTTGTTCTATTGATTTCAACAGCTTGGTATGGGACATCACCTTGAATGGCGATGAGGACATTTCCGTTTGGGAGAACCTCTGGCTCGTGGGGGTCTCGACCAAATACACTCCAATCATACTGCCAGATAACATGACCTGTTCTGTTGACTTCTACGGTTAGATTGAAATTCCGTAGGTTGATGAGGGTGTGTCCATTTGGCATTCGTGTAACAGCGTTTGCATGGGTCCATCCTTGAGATGAGATTGTATCATATGGTGGGATATTGAAATAGTCTCTAGCTAACCATTTCCAGACAATTGTACCGTTTGGATGAACTTCGAACGCTTGCGCATCATCCTTTGTATCCCCACCACCCCAACAAAGAAGTGTATTATGATTAGGTAAACGATCCACATCATGGGAAACATTCGCGTTCAGATATGACCATACAATTGTGCCATCCCGTTGGATTTCATATGCTCCTAGTCTCGGACACAAAAACAAGATGTTTCCATTGGGCAGTGATTCAACATCCATCCCCGGTTCTGTGAAGTCTTTCAGTTGATCGGGGAGGATATACTCCCAGACAATTTCACCATTCATGTTGACCTCTACAATCCTAGGATTTGTCTTGTCATGTAAATCTGCAAATAGGGTGGTCCCGTCCAAAGATTGACTTGAATCGTGGACTTCGATGATGAATCTTTGTGTAGACTGGGTTAAAAGGAAGAACACGGTCGCTGTTAGAACTCCGATAATAATTATGGCAAATACAATGGCAAGAATTATGGTGTTTCTTCTTCGCATGTTCAGGAACCACTCTGCGATATCTCTATTTATCAAGTTATTTAAGATAATAGCAGTTGGAAATTTCAGTTCACATGTATAGAACTTGTAAGTGGCTCATTATCTGGGCAAAGAGTATATTCTTTATCGCCTTGGGAAACGCCTAAAGCTATAAAGAATCATTCTATTTTATTCATTCTTCCGAGTTGAGTTAAATGCGAAATGTGCGTGTAGGTCTTGTGCAAGCTAAATGGGAAGGCAAAGTTACAGATGATAAAACTATTCGCGCTAACATAGAGAAAATGATACAGAAACATGAAGCCTTCACCGCTGAAGCAGCGAAGAAAGGTGTGCAAATTATATGTTTCCAGGAACTCTTTTTCGGTCCTTACTTCTGTGCAGAACAAGATCGACGGTGGTATAAGTACGCTGAACCAATTCCAGGTCCTCTAACCAAACGAATTAGTAAATTGGCAAAAAAACACAGAATCGCTATCATAGCTCCTATGTACGAAGAGGCAGAAACTGGTGTTTATTACAATACGGCAATCGTGCTTGATAACGATGGTTCTCTCCTTGGACAATTTCGTAAAATTCATATCCCACATCTGGACCCTGGATTTTGGGAGAAA
Organism: archaeon; assembly: GCA_016550415.1. Next base: position 3,169 of record JABXGU010000613.1, read on the forward strand.
TTTTACTTCCGCCCCGGTAATCTTGGCTATCCAGTTTTCGAAACAGAATATGCTAAGGTTGGTGTCTACATCTGTTATGATCGCCATTTCCCTGAAGGTGCACGTGCTCTAGGTTTGAATGGAGCAGAGATTGTCTTTAACCCTTCTGCTACTGTCGCTGGACTCTCCGAACACCTCTGGAGTCTCGAGCAACCCGCGCATGCTGTTGCCAACGGTTACTTTATCGGAGCCATTAATCGGATAGGACAAGGACCATGGAAGATTGGCACATTCTATGGCAGCTCATATATTGCTGATCCACGAGGACAGATTGTCGTCAAGGGGTCACGAGACAAGGATGAGCTTGTTGTTGCTGATGTGGATTTAGATCTGATTCGTGAAGTGCGAAACACTTGGCAGTTTTATCGGGACAGGCGTCCTGAAACATATTATGAACTTGTTGAGCCTTAGCCTAGCGCTTTCTCAACTTCTGTGAATGCCTTATCGAGGATGGAACAGGCTTCTTCTGCCTGCTTCTGTGTTAGTTCGAGGGGTGGCTGAATCCTTATTACATTACCATCAAGACCGCCCTTGCCAATGAGTAATCCATGTCGTTTGCAGACCTCCATTACTTGAAGCATCTCTTTTGTGGCTGGTTCTTTTGTGGTCTGGTCTCGGACGAGTTCCACGCCTAACATCAAGCCTTGTCCTCGTACTTCACCAATCAGCGGATGGTCCTTTTGAAGTGACTGAAGTTTTTGTTTTATGAAATTGCCCAGTTTTTCTGCCTTACCAAGATAATCGCTTTCTTGTATAATTTCGATAACTGCCACTGCAGCTGCACAGGAGAGTAGATTTCCACCAAAAGTGGCAAAGCTGTCAGTCATAGTATATTTTGTAGCATATTCGGGACGAGTTAAGAAACCTCCAACGGGAATTCCACTCCCAAAACCTTTGGCTAATGTTATGATGTCAGGTTCCACGCCACTTTGCTGGATGCCCCACCATTTGTTACCTGTACGACCGAATCCAGTTTGAACCTCATCTGAAATGAAAAGCCCATCATATTCCTTTACGATTTCATGAGTAATTTGGAAGAACTCTGGTGGTGCTTGGATGATTCCAGCAACCCCTTGGATGGGTTCTACTATGAAAGCAGCGATGGCATTGTTGGTTTGTGTACGTATTAGCTCTCGGAGATATCGTGCGCAAGCTATGTCACATTCAGGATATTCCTTCCCAAATGGACACCGATAACAGTAGCCATAAGGTTGGAATCGCACACCTGGTGGATGGCTTTCAGGAACTGTCCTCCATCCAACACTAGTAATTTCTCGTGCCAGGCTAGTACGACCATGGTATGCACGTGTGCATGACACAACATAGGGGTTCTTTGTATACTTTCTAGCCATAAACAAAGCAGCCTCATTTGCCTCTGAGCCGCTGTTCACAATGAACGACTGGGTTAAACCCTTAGGAGCAATCTGTGCCAACTTCTGAGCTAGGACAGCATAGGGTACTGTCGCATACAATGAACTCGTATAGACAAGACGTTCAGTCTGCCACTGGAGAGTACTTACAAATTTTGGGTGCGCATATCCAGTTATTGTAGTGCAAATACCTGCGAAGAGATCAATGTATCGTGTTCCTGCATTATCTTCCAGAGTAGCTCCTTCACCTCGCACAAGGAGCAATGGTTTCTCATAGTAATGACCTACTGCAGGAACTAGATACTTCTGTTCGAGAGCTAGAAGCTCCTTCAAAGAATACTCTTTACGGAGATCCTTGGGAACAAGTTTTTCATCCATAGAATTACCGCCTTTGCTAGTTGCTGTCAATATGCAACCACCTTCCTAAAGCCTTTATTGAGTGAAGTACAAAATAGGTTGTATAGGAGATTTTGAGGAATATGTCTCAGAATAAACTTGCCATTGAATTTGCAGGGATATCTTTCAAGAATCCCTATATGCTTTCATCAGCTCCGCCCACCATGTCCGCTCGCCATATTCTCCGTGCTGCACGACTTGGATGGGGAGGCGCAGTAATCAAAACTGTAGCTGAAAAACCGACTGTAGACCCAAGAACCCGTCTCGGTGCCTTACGTCAAAGGGGTCGTCTGATTGGTATGAATAATATTGAGTTAATCTCTCGCTATCCATTAAAGACTTGGACAGAAAAGTGGATTCCTGAAATAAGGGAGAAGGCTCCAAAGGACTTCGTTATTATTGGTAGTATCATGTCAAGTCCAGAACCTGAAGGCTGGACCAGACTTGCAGAAGCAATGTCACAAACAGATGTAAATGCTCTAGAACTCAATGTTTCTTGTCCCCACGGCTCCCCAGAGAAGCATATGGGTGCCTTCATCGGTCAGAACCCAGACCTTGTAGAACAAGTTACCCGTGCAGCAAAACAGGGAACCGATTTACCAGTTATAGTAAAACTGACTCCCAATGTCACCGATGTTGTATCAATTGCCAAAGCTGCTGTGAAGGGAGGGGCTGACGCCCTATCCGCTATCAATACTGTGGAATCACTTATTGGCGTAGACATTGAAACTGCAACACCGCTTCCAATCGCCTATGGAGCTGATAAGGAGGAACGTCTTAGCACCTATGGTGGTTTTTGTGGGCCCGCTGTACGTCCAATCGGACTTCGAATCGTATCAAAAATCGCACGTGCATTCCCCAATAAACCAATCTCTGGAATCGGTGGCATCGAAAACTGGTACAACGCAGCAGAATACCTTATGGTAGGCGCTCGAACCCTCCAGATATGCACAGCTGCTATGTGGTATGGTTTCAAAATTATCCGTGACCTCACCAGCAAATTAGCTGAATTTATGGATAAAAAGGGCTACGAAACACTCAATGAAATGGTTGGCAAAGCCTTACCAAAAATCACAACATGGGAAGCCCTCTCCAAACTACCTCCCGTCGTTGCCCAAATAGACCCGAAGAGATGCAAGGGAAGGAAAGAATGCATTATAGCTTGTGCAGACACTGGCTTCGCAGCTATTCGAATTGAGAAAAACGTCGCCGTTGTCAACCCCGAAAAATGTGATGCATGCGGACTCTGCGCAGTAGTATGCCCTGAGAATGCAGTAAAATTCGTCCACACAAAATAGTTCAGATTACCATTAATGATTCTCATTCTTTTCTACTGTAACGAAGAATGTATTCACCTTTGTAGCTATTACTAGATTCTGCAAAGCAAAATGTCAGGCAAACATAATATATCCAATAGAAATAATCTCGGTGAAAGAACATGAAAGCTTTAGTTGTATACTACTCTCGAACCGGAACAACAAGAAAAATTGGCGAAGCCATTTCACAAGAAATGGACGCAGATATTGATGAAATAATCGACCAAAAGGAACGAATTGGCAAGCTTAATTATATACGCTCTGCAAGAGACGCAAAGGGATTAAAGCTTACAAAGATCCAGTTCCAAAAGAATCCTAAAGATTATGATATAATAATCATTGGAACTCCTATCTGGTGGGGTCACCTTACTCCTGCAGTTCGAACTTACCTCACCAAATTCGATTTAAAGGGCAAACAGGTTGCGCTCTTCATTACTTCACAAGGTGAGGACCGAGATGCAGTTTTTGCCCAAATTCGAGAATTACTACCTGAAAGTGAAATCATTGGCACCTTTGGAATACTCCAAGAGACAGTAAATAATGGCGAATTTGAAGAAGAAGTCAAAGCATTTACAGAACTTTTAGCAAAACTTTACCACTGATTCAAAGCATAAAAAAATTAACCTTGATATATGGTGTCTGTCGCAATAGCAAGGCAAAGTAACCTACAAGTAGGGAAAACATTGTACGGATGAGAAAATGGTTATTTTTCCTGTTCAGACATAAAAATCAAATAGTCCGCATGACGACTAATTTCTTCTACAGAATTGGATGTGACCATCATGGAAGTCAAAGTCGTGAAGAACTACATTAATGGTCGATGGGTTGAATCCAAAGCCAAGGAAACCCGTGATATCATTAACCCAGCTACCGGTGAAGTCATCGGAAAAACACCCATGTCCACGGCAGACGAAGCTAAGCAGGCAATTCAAGCTGCAAAAGAAGCGTACTGGCGATGGCGAACAACGCCACCACAAACCAGAATCCGCTATCTATTCCGTTTCCGTGACGCGCTTGAAGAGCATTATGAAGAACTCTCCAAAATTCTCACCATGGAACAAGGCAAAGCTCTCGACGAAGCACGAGGTGAATATCGCCGCGCCATCGAAAACGTCGAATGCGCAGCAAGTATTCCCTCCCTTCAAATGGGCTACAATATGGAAGACATATCATCTGGCATAGATGAAATGGTCATAAAACAACCAATAGGCGTATTTTTCTGCGTCACACCATTTAATTTCCCAGGAATGGTTCCGAGTTGGTTCTGGCCCTATGCTATTGCTTGTGGCAACACCTACATTGTCAAGCCATCTGAGCAGGTGCCTTTGAGTCAGGTTAGGCAGTTTGAGATCATTCATGATATTGGCTTCCCTAAGGGTGTATTGAATCTTGTAAATGGTGGACCTGAGGTTGTTAATGCCCTCATAGAGAGTCCTGATACTGCTGGTTTATCTTTTGTAGGTTCTACCAAGGTTGGTAGACTCCTTTATCGAAAATGTGGTGAGTATGGTAAGCGTGTGCAAATTCAGGGTGGTGCAAAGAATTTCCTGACCATTATGCCTGATGCTAATCTGGAACGAACTGTTCCTGCCCTTATGACCTCATTCTTTGGTTGTACAGGTCAAAGATGTCTTAGTGGCGCTGTTCTGTTAGCTGTTGGCGAGGTACATGAACCATTGAAGAAGGCTGTGGTGGAGGCAGCTAAGCAGATTGTTGTAGGCAACGGATTAGAGGAAGGTGTCGTGATGGGTCCGTTAGCCTCCAAGGCCGGTATGGAGCGCGTTTTAGGTTACATCGAGAAAGGTGTTAAGGAGGGCGCGAAACTTCTACTGGATGGACGTGACGTCAAAGTTTCAGGTTACCCGAATGGCTATTTCGTTGGTCCCACAATCTTTGACAATGTCACACCTGAGATGACTATTGCTAGAGAGGAGATTTTTGGTCCAGTCATGAGTATCATCCCTGTAAAGAATCTTGATGAGGCAATCGATGTTATTCATGCTAATCCCTATGGTAATGCTTCCTCTGTGTTCACCTCAAGTGGCAAAATTGCCAGGGAGTACCAATATCGAGTTCGTGCAGGCAATATTGGTATCAACATAGGTATTGTAGCTCCAATTGCTACGTTTCCCTTCTCAGGTATGAAGGATTCCTTCTTGGGCGATCTCCACGGACAGGGCAAGGATGCAGTCAGCTTCTTTACTGAGAACAAGGTTGTAATCACTCGGTGGTTCTAATCCAAGGTGGAGGTCAAGCTAATGGAACTCAAGACCTTCGGTGTTGTACTGAAGTTTGCCATGGAGCTTGAAGCAGTTGCCGCTGCATTCTATGAGTCTGCTGTTGGCGTTGCTATAGGTGATGGTCTGAAGAGCTTATTCGAATCTCTTCTTATTCGTGGACAGAAACGAATCAAGCTACTATTGCGTGTGCGTCGCGAAAATACTACTGAAATGATTCTTGAACCAATCACTGGATTAGAAGGGGATCAATATCGTTCAAAGACTGAAATTCCAGCAGGTGCTGGTGATGCTGCATTATCTAAACTTGCAGAAGCCCTAGAGCAGAAAATTCATGACTTCTACAAGGATGCCGCTGAAAAAATCAGCTTCCTGAGTGAACCTGCCAGTATTTTTGAACGATTGGCAGAGGAGAACGCTGAGAACGCTAACAGATTAAGGGCAACCACAAAATCAGATTAATTTAGAATATATTTTCTCTACTCTCTCCCTGTAGTGGTAACACAAGGTCTAAACCATTCCTAAGAAATCGACTATTATTAGTCCTAGATAGGTCTATTTTGGACTGCCTTTATTAGATAATAAACAATTACGAAGGGGAAGAGAGTGAAGAATGTGAACTGCTCACGTAGGTAATAACCAAGATTATCAAGGATTGAAGGATAATTTGCCCAAAAGAGTGTGATCAACTCCGCTTTACTAGTAACTGTTGGTCCAAAGAAGTCGAAAAGACCAGGACAACCAAATCCAAAGACTGTGACATCGAAGAGAACTTGGCTGATTACGTTAATACTGGGCATGAAATTAAAAATCCCAAAAGGGAAGAAAAGCGCCCAAAAAGGCCAATTAATCTTACGTAAATCACATAGACAAAGCAAACCAAATGCAATTGGGAAGAAGGTATGATCAAAGATACCCGTCACAAAAACCTCAAACAAAGGCTTGGTTATAATAAAAAAAATTGCAAAAATGAGGAATACTGCAATAATACCTGCTGCATAAATGGAAAGGGCAGAGCGTCGGACATACAACTGTTGTTCAGAAAAAAGCAGGTAAACCCATCCAATGATTGGGAGGGCAAAGATTGTCGTATATATCTGGCTCATAGGAAATCCATAGAGTTGGTCGGATAAGATACGGATAATGTTGGCAATGAGATACCAGCCAAATATCACAATGCCTAGCGAGCAGACTATCCATTTAGTTCGACTCGCATTCTGGAGGTTATCCCCTATGCTTCCCATATTAACTGGTATTCGTTTTTTCTTTTAATAGTGTTTTTAGGTCTCCAGATTATTGATGGAGGGAGTCCTGAAACAATTTATTTTGCTTCATAATTATGGGGGGAAAAACCTAAACTCCCAAGGTACCCATTTATAGATGATGTCGATTCGGCAGGCTCTTGTCGAGTATCTTGATGTTGTCCGGACCTTTGCTTTTGAGATTGCCAGTATAAGCAGCGGTGTCTACGACACAGATTCCCCAGGCAAAGTACTTCAGAATCCTATCTTATGGGTTCAAAAAGAGGCAGACTGGATTGTTGAACTACTTGAGGCCTTAGATATCATCCAAAACTATGTTGAACTTGTGCGTCGTTGGGCAAATCATGTATCTGGGGTAGCACATAACCTGGGAATTACAGACATCGAGATAACTAAGGTCGAACGGAAGCAAACAAGTATAGTAGCTCTCCTTAAAATGAAAAGCTTTGATCAGGATTATCTGAAATGGGTGCTAGCTGATATCTCACAAGAAGTTGATCGCCTAATACTTCCAACCCAACAGCTGATAGAAAAAGCACCTCGTCTTTTAGAACTCACAGACCAGTTCCGTGGGTTCTTTATGGAAAATGTGAAGAAGATAGTATTAGCGTGGACTGGTCAGAATCTCGAAGAACTTTATAATCGCCTCATTGAAGTTCTCGATGCGGCTCATGGAAGTGAAAATCCCAAGAATGCCTTGAAATATATAGGCTCCTACTGTGACATCATATTCCAAGTAGCTTTTTCAACTCCAATGCTTATTGGCGAATCAACTACAACTGCATTCTCGCCTAAAAAAATGAAGACTAGTCAAAGTCGTGTCGATCAAATTATTGAAGGCATTCATGACCTGCGCGAGTTTGTGAGATTACGTAAGCAAGCTTATTTACGATTTTTACAGCATTTGGAAGTTCTAATACAAGCGGTACTTCCTCCAAATACTTCTATTATCGAGTGGGTTGGAAACTTTGTAATTGACCCTTCCAAAACTGCTGACGATGTCCTTCCTGCCCAAATTTCAACCGATACACTTGCCTTGGCGATTAGGCAAGCTGAGGAGGCTAATAATGATTGGGAGGCAATAAGTGAACTATTAATTCCATTACGTAAAGGTGCTCATAAATTGAAAACACTACTCCAATCTCCAACCTTAACCGAGTTCCTTAATGCTGACCAAAGTCGCCGAGAACACACAAATAAATGGCGCCGCAAGCTAGAATCTAAATTCAAAACCCTTCGTAAGGCTGTACTACAATAACTGCCTTGTCTAAACTGCACATTGGGCGCTTTTGTCAACGACAGTATCATTCTAGTTTACTTGTCAGAAGGTGGAATGTATGTTGGCGCTGTTTTTGGAGTCGAGGCAACATATGATGGTGCAGTCTTTGGTGTTTTTCCACGTTTAATCTGATGATAATAGGAGTAAGTTAACGGATTTCCCTCCTGCAAAATCTTCCCCTTTGCAATCTTACCAATGAAAAGAGTGTGGGTACCAACATCGAGCTGATTAATGACTCTGGCTTCAAGAATGCCAAGACTGTGTTCTGTGACTATGGGACAATCATCTATGCCCTTTTGATATGTAACATCACAGAGCTTATCCACATCACGACCAGATTTGAAGCCAAAAAGCCCTATAAAGGTCATTGGCGTTGCTTCATCAAGTATTGAAACAGAGAATAAACCGCTTTTGGCGATATATTCATGCGTAAGATTTTGCTTATTGATACTTACCGCTATACATGGTGGCTCAGAGGTTACCTGAAACACTGTGTTTACAATTTGCCCATTCATTTTATCTCCAAGCTTCGAAGAAACTACATAGAGACCATAAGTTATCAATCGAAGAACCTGTGTATCTAGTTCCTTACTCATAACCATTGACCACCAAAAATTTGTGTTGACAATGTCTAGATAGTCGACCCCTAGACTTTATATATAGATATTAAGAGTGGGGATACAGCAGTGCTAACAAGCAGAATCGTTTTCTCTGGTGGTACCCTCTGCACTGCGGTCGAGTCCCCGGGGAATGATTTGTATTGGAAGCCTGAACTAAATAAAGTGGTACCCAAAATGAGCACCGAACAAGAGCCTGTTGAGGCTACTGTCGCTGAATTGCGACCACGAATGAGAAGTTTGAACATCACCTTCAAGGTCATCGAGAAAGGTGAAGTCCGAGAGGTTGTATCTCGACGTGATGGCGAAAATCACCGTGTACTTGATGCAGTCGTAGGGGACTCTACAGGTACTGTCATTCTTTCCCTCTGGGATGATATGATAGATACAGTAGAAGTAGATAAAACCTATAGACTAGAGCGGGGTTATACAAGCCTCTTCAAGGGGCATCTCCGCCTGAATATAGGTCGCTATGGTGAACTAAAGGAGGCAGAAAAACCCCTAGAAGAAATAGACTCCGAAAACGACATGTCCGCTCCAGAACACGAGCAACAATATCGACGGCGATCCTATGGAGGAGGAGGATATGGTCGAGATCGCGGCTATGGCGGCGGACGACGCTATGATCGAGATCGTGGACGACGACGATACTAAAACAGAATCCTGTCGAAATCTCAACATACTTCAATACAAGGCTTGATTTTTTTTCCTTGCCCTCTTTTTTTCTAAAATCCTATTATTGAAAGATAGAAAAGGTTCATTCTTTCAATTCCAAGCACTCTAAGGAAGGATTTTTTAAATCCCTATTCTGAGTGACTATGATACAAGCTATGCCATCAGAAATTCAACTTTCCTCGCGTGATGAGTTAAAATTCCTGAAGATATTAAGAACCCATTTTGAGGCTGAACGCTTCAAAAAGCTAAATCAGTTAATCAAATGTTCATCGCTCTTCTTTGTAGCTGACCTAAATGATTCATTATTGGAAACACGCCCCAAAGAAACCAAAAAACAATGGGAATTACTTGACCAATACGCCTTCCTCGTCAATAGTATTGCCAGCCATATAAGCCAGCAACGGAATACTCCTATTTACTTCGCGATTGTAACAGGGAATAGTTACGAATATGTACGTGGACGACTACTCGAACCCTTTGACTTATCCAATCATATTGTCTTCAGCGAGGAGGGGCTTGTTGCTCGTGCGTTCTATTCTGGCTGGGGATATACAAGCAAGCCTTCATCCCAATATTATGCTGCTGGAAAACGCCTTACAAAAAAACTCCACAAGGACTTACAGACGAAAGGAAAATTCTGGATGCAACCCAATGAAATTCGCTTAACTATTAAACCGATAATGGATCCTCGGAATAATCCTGCCTGGCATGACGTCTTAGTTCCTCGAATTCTTGCTTTTGGTGAGGAGGTTGGTTTCAGTAACACTGTGTCTTCTAATGTGGTTGGCTCCATTCATCTCCAATTTGATGCTTGCGATATTCATCCTAACAAAGTAACTGTCAAACATAGAGATGGAAAAGAGGAAACGGAAGTCTTTGTTGACAAGGGATACGCACTAAGATATCTACTGAAGTCTGAAAAAGGGCCAGGTGGAGTCGTACTGGTTGACTCAATTAATGATATTCCTCTCATTCGCGAAGCTGCAAAATCCAAACTCGTCAGTGTTGCAGTTGCCAACGCTGATGATGCTCTAATTAGAGAAATACCTCAAAATCAACTTTACAAATCCAAACACTCAACGACCGCTGCTGCAATTGGCACACTAAGTGAGTTTTGTCTTGCACTATTCCAGAAAGATTACCAACAAAGATGCATTGATTCTTTTGACTGAACTCATTCAACAAGTCATGTATTTTTAGGGTAGCTCATACACCTTCCTTTAAACAAATAATCGTCGTGAGGATTGCTAGCATGTCAATGCTTGGTGGCGGTACAGAGACTCGCCTTTTGTTACGACTTGTAATACCTGGATACATGGCAGTGCTAATCGCCCTATGGGTCTTCCCCGAAATACTTGGTTTATACCCCCCTGATTTAGGTGTCTCAGTTCTTATAGCTGTGATATTAGCCTTTGCTGGTCCACTTGTTGGGTTCATTCTCTTTTATGGCATCTATGACCTAAGTCATAGGTTGAGTGGAGCTAGACTTCTGAATCGTTGGTTCCCTACAAAATATCAATATTCAAAGAAACGCCTGCACTATCAAAGAGTAGCTGAAATCATCGATTTAGTTACCAGCCAAGCAGCAACATTAATTCAAAGTCTGCCAGACCACTCTTCCTCAAAAAATCGGATGCTACACTTCACACAAATGCTCCAAACAAAGACCCAATCTGGTGCGCTTAAAGAACCACTATCTAAGGATGCTCCTTTGCATCTATATGATAAAATCCAAGTGGGTTGGGTTTCTCGAGACAAAGTATTCTATGACACATTCATTTGGGAAAACTATCCTGAAGTTTGGAGACAAATCATATTGTATGCAAGTGAACGTCATTGTATGGCAATATTATTTGGCATTTTCTTCGTGTTCACGCCAATTTTCCTTTTCAGATTGCTTGCTTTCCTTCTTTTTCCACTGTTACCGTTTCCCACTGATGGAGCAAGTATCATAGGTTCATTTTACATGTTGTTTTGGACCTTGATTTCCAGTATCAGAATTCCAAATTATGAAGCAATCTATTGGGTATATTGGCCTATGGTACTAATGATGTTAGTAATTACATGGGCTTTTTACAAACAGTGGAAAAGAATGTCCAGTCGCCTTGATGAATATGAGTACATGTTAGCATTGAAGGCATCGCGGCAATTTGAGCGAGAGTGTTGGCGGATGATAGCAACAGAGTTCCTTGAAGCCGCAGAAACCGAACTCATTAAAGCTCCACCGAATTCTCAAATCCGCCTATTACTTCAAAAAGCGAATAAGTCAATGGTTGATGGCTTTTTCCAATGCGCCTTCGAAGAAACTTTGCAAGCTCTAAAACTTGGCACAAAGAAAAGCAACCTAACTTAGCCTTCCGAAATAGGAACCCTGTTTGAATAAAAAACTGAAAGGTCGCCTTATCTTTCTGTTAGGGAAGGCTTAGAGAATCGTTGAAGCAATTCTTGAGGGCTCACAGCGGCAATAAATAAATCAAAACCCGATTCCTCAGTGCGTGTTCCAGTCTTAAAGAAACCAAGGTGATGAAAGTAAAAATTCTTCGCCCGTTGGTCTAGTGAACTAACAGTAGTACGAATTACCTTTACACCAATATCAAAAGCGAATCGTGCAAGTTTAACCATCAGCTGTGTGCCTACCCCTTGGCTTGGAGGAACAGCGCAAAGGAAACGAATACGAATAGTATTGGTTTGTAGAAAAAAGTCAAGGAGCCCAACTGGTTGATTTCTGCTTGTAGCAAGCCATATTCTTCGTGTACTTTTTCGGAGAAGATAAGTCTGTAAATGGAGCCGCATATTCTGAGCTAGTGTTTCCAATGGTTCCTTAGAGCCAGGTGGTTTCTCTAATAAGAGGCCTTGTGCATAGACACGTGCAGCCGCATCCAATTGGTCTTTGCTCAATTCACAAATAATGATAGACTTCGTTGTTTTCGAGTTAATTGGTTGCACCTCTGATAAAACTCTCAATAAGTGCTACTTTGAGAATATCAGTTCTCTATATTATGTGCAAATATCTTCTGAAAAATATCTTGTTACTAGCTACGCTCCCAAAGGCGTACAAATATGGCTTGTTCCGTGCGGGACGATTCAGCACGCCAGAACACACCAAAGGCTTGAGCAATTTTCTCCAAATCGATGATACGCATTGAAGTCAAGCAATCCGTGTAAAATACTACATAAGCCTCGCCACTAAGATCTTCCCGGACTTCTAGTTTTCGAATCCAATGAGCAAATTGGGGGGTACTCAACTCCCTTTGCAATCTCTCTGCTTCATCGCGCTTCAATATCTATCACCTTTTACTCCACTGAACAAGCGAAGAAAATCGCCTAATGGAAGAAGGTTTCTGTTGTACTGGGAAATGTTTAATCATAATCTCCAGCATTAGCCAACTATATCCTTACGCAAAACCTCCTATTATTATGCTTTTTAGTACGTTCATAAAGGTGCATCGGTGTGTTCAGTGTTCGCCCACTCTTCGATAATCGTGAAGATGCTGGTTATAAGTTGGCAGCTGAATTATCAAAGCTGAACTTAAAAAATATCCTCATTTTAGCCATCCCCTGTGGCGGTGTTCCTGTTGGCATATCAATTGCCAAAGAACTTGCAACTGAATTCAATCTTATGATTGTCAGGAAATTGCAAATCCCATGGAATCCAGAAGCAGGATTTGGCGCTATTACCCCCGATGGCACATATCTCCTCAACCCCAACTTGGCACCACATCTTAATCTCTCAGATATTAAAATCCAAGAAATCAAGTCACGCACACTAGCAGAAATTGAGAGGCGCCGCCAACGTTTCTGTGGTAACCGGTCTTCACCCGAGATTCGAGATAGACCAGTTATTTTAGTAGATGACGGGCTTGCTTCAGGATATACAATGCTGGTTGCTGCTAAATCGGTAAAAAAGGCAAAACCGAGTCAGCTTATAGTAGCTTCGCCAGTAGCCTCCATCAGCGCTGCTAATCTCCTTAAGTCTGAGTGTGATACACTTGTGGCACTTCATGTTAGTTCAGCGGTGCCCTTCGCTGTTGCCAGCTTCTACAAACATTGGCACGACCTTTCCGATGAAGAGGTTATCCATTACCTTAAATCCTTCAAAGGTAACGATGAATGCTAAAGATGAGAAACTCAATATAGCTCTTCCATCACAATGTGAGAAGATTAGAATTGCCAATTGACAAATCATTCCAAAGAACATGGCAAATTCATGGAAACCATAACGGTCACACCGTATGGCAATCTGCAACATCCAAACTTGGTATCCATGGTACTCGTGTAGCAATTGATTTGGACGCGTGCACAGGCTGTTTAAAATGCCTTGCCGTATGTCCAGTCGAAGTATTCATTAAATGGGCACCAAAAAACCATCAAACCCGAATTGACCCTGCGGGTGAGGACAATTGCCTGGAATGTCTTGCCTGTGAACTAATTTGCCCAATGGATGCCATTCTCATCTCTCGTGCCACCTCAAACAATGATACCCTTAACGCTTTATTGGAATGAAGACCAAACATTCCCTGTTAATATTATAGAATAATATGGAGTTTTCCTATATGTTTGACATTATCCTCAGTAAAGATGAACGCACTATACGAGATGAAGTGCGCACATTCGTACGCGATAAAGTCGAACCTGATCTTATCATACGAATGGACGGTGACGAACAAGAATATCCCTACGACTTTGTAAAGGCTGCCGCCAAGGAAAACATACTAGGTCTACGATTCCCCAAAGAATATGGAGGGCGTGGACTGAATTGGGTTGCTGAAATGGCAGCCATAGAAGAAATAGGCGTACTCGGTATTTCCCTTGGTTGCGCATACTCCTTGCCCAGCATCATTGGCGAAGCCATAGATAAATTTGGAACTAAAGAACAAAAGCTCAACTATCTCGCTCCCACTCTTCGTGGAGAAAAAATCTGTGCTGAAGGACTAACAGAGCCCCGTGGCGGATCTGACTTTTTTGGTACCATAACCACAGCAACCCCAAAAGGCAACCATTTCCTCATCAATGGTGAGAAACGATTTGTTGCTGGAGGTATTGGTGCAGACTATTTTCTCGTCTATGCAAAAACTGACTTCAAAGCTAAGCCACACAAATCTCTAAGTGCATTCCTTGTAGACCGAGATATGGGTGTGGAAGTAGATGAGCAATACAGCTTGATGGGCTGCCGTGGCATGGGTGCTGCCCGTATAATCCTTCATGATGTCAAGGTTCCTAAGGATAACTTGATTGGTTCTCTAAATGTTGCCACAGACATTTTCAATGCTATGATGGTTCCTGAGCGTTTAACCTCGGCAGCTGGGGCAATTGGGCTTGGACGTGTTGCGCTCGAAATCGCTATTCGTTACGCTGCTCGCCGAGAAGCCTTTGGGCGCACCATTAGCCGCTTCGAAGGGGTCAGTTTCAAAATTTCTGATGTCGCAACCGCTCTTGATGCTGCACGCGGACTAGTGTATCGAGCAGCCCGACTAGCAGATGCTAAACTACCCTGTCGAAAAGCAGTTTCCCAAGCGAAACTATTCGCCACAGAAGCCTGTTATCAGACTGTCTCAGAGGCTATGCAGATACTTGGCGGTATCGGCTACACAGATGTTTATCCGATTGAGCGACTTTTCCGTGATGCTCGTCTTAGCACCATTTGGACTGGAACCAGTGAGATAATGCGCCTAATAATCCAAAGTGAAGTATTCAAGGAAGTTCTGGGAGAAACACGAGGTTCTAAACGAGATGTGGAGCTAGATACACCAGGTGCTAGCAAAACTGCTGAAAAGGTATACCGGGCTGACCCTGACCAATACAGAACGGATGGGACTTAATTCTTATTTTTTACAGCATAATATGTTTCACCAATGTGCTGACGGGTAATAATTTTATTATCCTCCAGAAGCAGTCTTATGTGGCGAAGAATTATAGAGATTGGCATGTCCAACGAAAGGGCAAGATCGCTAAGACGGCACGGTCGACGGTGGAGCATAGTCACTATTTCATCGTGAATTTCATGGTGAGACTTCCACCTAGTTGTCTTCCCGCGTGCATCATGTAATCCATAAATCCACAGTTTTGTCTTTCCAATGATTTCGCTTAATTCGCTAGCGAACTTCTTTAACCTAAACAAATCAATGGAAAGCACAGAAGGATCTCCAGGAGGGCGCCAAGGAGTATAAAGCTGCAAAAGATCCACTTGGGGTGCTAATTCTTTGATTTTCTTTTGTAGATTTTCTTTGCCTTGACCTTCAAAATTTGTAATACCGGATACGGTCTCCAATAACATCACTTCCAATGCGATAGTTGTTTGTGTCTGTCGGCGGAGTCGTCGAATACCTTTCATTAGTTGCTTGTGACGGAATGGAATGAGGGGTCTGTTAATGGACTGTAATGTTTCCTCATCTCCTGCATCAAACTTCACTGTGACGATATCAACTTGGGCTACTGATTCAAGCACCTTTGGATTTGTAAGTAAAGAACCATTTGTCAACAAAACAAGAGGAATATCAAAACGGTCACGTAACTGATTTGCCATCTTGCCAAGTTGAAGGTTAAGTGTCGGTTCCCCAGATCCTGAAAAAGTAATCACGTCAAGGCTCTCTACATCTATCTTCATTAGGTAAGTATCTAAATCGGAGAGCATTTGCGTTACTGTTGGCAACTTTTCTTGGATCAAATTCAAATTACGAATAGGATGATGTGTTGGGCCCAATTGACAATAGATGCAATTAAAGGTACACCGTTTAGGAGGGGGAACTGGATCAATTCCCAGAGACCGACCAAAGCGCCATGATGGCACTGGTCCATAGACTGTATTTCCCATCAGGAGTCTCCTTCGTTTGCAGTTCCTTTCTACTCACCAATCATATGTTATTGTTCGTCCATCAATCAGACCCAAGATGCTAGTTGGCAGTTACTAGGGCACATTCTTTGTTTCCATTGTAATAGTGATGGGTCTGTTTTCTGTCAATGCTGTGATGATTTTTTTACGTCCAGATTGTAGTAGACGCCAGATAGTTCCTCTGGAAACACCCATTCTTTTTCCTGCCTGCTCTTGATCAAGTTCCTCTTTGTCAACTAGTCGCATAGCTTCTAGCTCGGAGGCAAACAGCTGTATGTGGACGGAATTTTTCATTATGTTGGGTGTGAATGTTGTTGGTGTGGGTACATGGGCAAGGCTGACTGGTTTTGGTGGACGACCTCTACCTCGCCATCCGCGACGATATCTCATAGTATTTCAACTAGGGTTTGCTAGTTCGGTAGATTTATATATTTCTGTGCATTAACACAAAATAGATTTGTGCATAAGCACAAAATCAACCCAAAGGTGAAAAGAAAAAATGTGGCGACAAGGTGGTCGCGGTCGGCGACAAGGAAGAAACCAAGGTCAGTGGCCAGGGAATGGCCCCTTCTCACACCTACCACCCTGGAAACGACCAGGCTGGGTTTATGGGCGCGGAAGCTGCTGGACTATCTACCAAAGGAACCTTCAATCCCCACCTACAAGTTCCGATCAATCAGTGGTTCCTCCTGAACAACTATTCCCAAGTGTAGCATTCTGTAATAATTGTGGCGAATCACTAGTACCCAATGCCAGATTCTGTAGTGCTTGTGGAGCAGCTGTTAAGTCCTAATAGCCTCCATTAAATAGAGTAGGATTCCATTTTTTAGATTACAAGATGGGTTTAGGCTAGCATCGATTCAATATTGGTCCAAATGCTTCGAAGAGTTTTAGAGAGTTCATGTTTTGGAGCGTGTACAACAACAGGATTACCCTCCACAACCGCCTTGGTCATAATTGAATCATAAGGGATACGACCTACAATTTTGATACCAAGTTCTGTGCAATAACTCTCTATTTCTTCTGTTTTCTTTATATTCAAGTCAAACTTGTTGATGACAACCATTGCAGGTATCTTGAAGTGTTTGAATAACTGCAATATGCGTTCTAAATCATGAAAAGCGGCAACGGTTGGTTCAGCAACCACAAGACCTGCTGTTACCCCAGTAATGGCAGCAATTGCAGCGCAAGCAATACCTGGAGGGCCATCCACCAACACCAAATCCTTGTCCTTTGCCTTTACTAATTCTCGTGCACGTTGACGGACAAGGGAAACCAACTTGCCTGAGTTACTCTCCCCTGGCATCAACAGTGCATGAGCCATGGGGCAGAAGTCAGTTTTAGAGGTGTAAATATAACCAGAAAGTCTTTCCTTCATTTGAACTGCGTCAGCAGGACAAACAAGGGCACATACTCCGCAGCCTTCACACATTAGTGAATCGACATCGAACTCTTCTGAAATTGCATCAAACCGACAGGCAGACACACAGGCACCACATTTCGTGCAAAGTTCGGGATCAATGAAAGCCATCTTCGTATCAGCAAATTCTTCAGTTTTTTCAATTATTGGAGCAAGTAGAAGGTGTAGATTGGGGGCATCAACATCACAGTCAGCAACTACATGGTTGGCTGCTAATACTGCCAATGATGCTGTGATTGAGGTTTTTCCTGTTCCACCTTTTCCACTAACAATGGCAAGTTCCTTCATTGTTCCACTCTCCGCTTAATTTCTTTCAATACCTCTTTGAATAGGGCTTTTGACTCCGGTTTTCGCGTCACGAAGGGTATGCCCTCAGAGAAGAGTTCAGCGATTTCACGACTATGAGGAATTTCTAGGAGAATTGGAATTTCCTCACTTTTACAAAATCTGGTTACTTGTTGGTCACCGATATCTGCACGGTTGATGATAACTCCAAATGGGATGTCAAGTCGACGAACAGTTTCCACCGCAAGCTGCAAATCGTGCAATCCAAAAGGTGTGGGTTCTGTAACTAGTAAACAGAAGTCAGCACCATGCACTGACTCAACCATTGGACAGGAAACCCCTGGTGGGCAGTCAACGATAATTGTAATTTCTCTGCTGCTTTGGGCTTGTGCCTTCACAGCTTTAATGACGGGAATAACAAGTGGCTCTCCCACATCGAGTTCACCATAAATCAACTCAATTCCATTTGTAGTCTTGCCTTTATGGGTTAGACCCAATTGTCGTTTATCCTCTTTGATCGCCTTATTCGGGCATGCAAGGATGCATCCGCCGCACCCATAACATAAATTTTCGAAGAATTTGATTCCTGCCTTACCAATGAAAATGGCATGGTTAGGACAGAATGCCATACATTTCTTTGATCGTGTGCATAGATCTTCATTGAAACCGGGGACCATTGTATAGACCTGTTTACTAATTGGCGTTTCTAGCGGCAGTAAGGTATGGACATTGGGCTCATCAACGTCACAATCTAGCACCTGCACCTTTCCATTAATGGAGAGTGCTAAATTGACAGCTACTGTAGTCTTGCCAGTACCTCCTTTACCACTTGCTACTGCAATAATCACATTTTCACATCCTACTATCCAAACAGAAGATTGGACCAGGTGGAAACCTATCTACGAACTACTTGTGACGAGCTTCACGACAACCTTCTGTTAACTCTACCAGTTCATCTCGTGCAAAAGCTCTAAGCACTCCTCCAAGGGTATCGACATTTGCCTGCAACACAGCAACACTCTCTGCCTGAAACGCTCGTAATGCTCGGGGACCCATTCCATAAGTGATGACAATGTCAGGGTTGAAACTCAATAATAGGTCTGGTGGATGCCCTTGTCCTCCAAAATGAGAACTTCTATTCATCTTAAATTCCAGAGATTGGATTTTCCCACTCCTCTCGACTTCTGCTACAGCGAAATATGGGGCTCGTCCGAAATGTGGGGATAGCTTGCTTTCTTCACCCTCTTCATTCAATACAGGTACGACAACCCTCTGACTCATATTGTTCAACTCCATTATCTGGTCGTTTTTCATAGCTTTAGCTTTGCCTACGACCCCTTCCTCGTCCCATTCCTCGACCCATTCCTCGACCCATACCCCGGCCTATACCTGTATGGGCTGGTGCTGTTGCTCCGCTTAAGGTTGTTAATTTTCCTAAACGAAATTGTTCAATTGCGTTCCTTACAGTGCCGGAAATGCCAGTATGAATCTTCACTTCACCTGCAGCTAGGGCATCATATGCATTTGGGCCAACATTTCCTGTCAATACTGCAGTAGCTCCTCTCTCTATTATTAGCTGGGCAGCTTGGATACCTGCACCTCCTGATGCCATTGCACCCGGATTTGGTATAGCTTCGAATTGTAATGTATCTGGATCTACAAGGATGAAATTGGCACATCGTCCAAAACGCACATCAATTGGTGCATCAAGGGTTGGACCCTGTGCTGTTACACAAATTTTCATATTTTTTTACCTCGTTTTTCATTTTGGTGGGTGTGCCAGACGGTGTAAGCTAGGACTATCACATTGTGGGCAGTATTCGGGGCGACCAGTTCCAAATGGTTCACTCCATTGGTGTTTACACCTAAAGCACTCGAACCAGCGTTCTGTTGGTAACTTGTATGGTCCTCCGTGTATTCGCAGTGCCTTTCCATTAGCGACCACATCTGCCAATTTACTTCGGGCTGAACGTAGGATGCGGTGTAGCGTGGGTTGGGACACTTTCAGTTGTTGGGCTGCCTTTGTTTGAGAAAGTCTCCTATAATCGACTAATCGTATAGCCTCCAACTCATCGATGGTGAGTACCACTTCTTTGAGGGCGGCAATAGGGATGCCTCGAGGCTTATAGTAGGTCGTTTCTGGTTCTGAACTTACGAATCTGCGTTTGTATGGTCTTGGCACATTATGAATATATATTCATAACCTATTTAAAGATTTCATATCAACAAATTTTTTTGAATGTCTTTCAGCACTCCACACCTTGCGCCTAATTGCAGCCTCTCACATCACATGAATAAATGAGGTTAAAATAGGAGAAACCAGCTACTCTCAAAAGAATCAATCACTACTCCTTTTGCTAGGAGGTCTATAGGTATGGTCATATCAGGCGGAGAGCTTCTCTTACGCTGTCTCTCCCAAGAACAAGTTCGGTTTATTTTTGGTATAATAGGTGATCAATGGAATTCATTCTTCGATGTACTAGCTCAGAAGGGTGACTCCCTTGGAATTGATTTCATCGGAACAAGGCATGAAGCTGCTGCTGCCCATATGGCAGATGCTTATGCAAGGGCAACGGGCAAACCTGGTGTATGCTTAGGAACAGTGGGACCAGGTGCAGCAAACCTAGTTGGAGGAGTTTATCCTGCATTTGCAGATAGTGTGCCAATCATCATACTCACAGCTCAAAACCAGACTTGGCGTATCTATCCCGACCATGGCATGATGCAGGGTCTTGATCAAATCAGCCTCTTCAAGCCCATAGTAAAGTGGAACGCTGTCGTCTGGAAAATTGAACGGCTTCCCCAACTCATCCAACAAGCCTTCCGTGTGGCAACTTCAGGTCGACCAGGTCCTGTACAACTTGATTTTCCCTCTGACATACTCTTTGGCACAATTAGCTCTACTCCACAACTCCCTTCTCCTAGCAGGTACCGACCTACCACTCTTCCCACAGCTGATCCTGCCCTAATTGGGCAATGTGCCAAGCTTCTGGTCGAGGCTAAGTTTCCGCTTCTTCATGCAGGGTCTGGGGTTATGTGGTCTGAAGCAACAGAGGATTTTATGCATTTAGCTGAACATTTGTCTGCTGCAGTCTCTACGAGTGTAGGTGCACGTGGCGTTATTCCTGAAGACCATCCTCTCGCCTTCATTCCTGGAGGCGCGGGAGCCCTTCAAGCACAAAACTCCGCTGACTTGGTTCTCTTAGTTGGTGGCCGATTGGGTGATCTTGACTTCTGGGGCAAGCCTCCAGGTTGGGCAACACCTGACAGGCAAAAACTCATTCAACTCGATGTGTCAGCAGAGATGATTGGAGTGAATCGAGAAGTGGACCTTGCGCTGGTTGGCGATGCCAAGAGCACATTACGCTTCCTTCTAGCTGAAGTTAAACGACGAACAGAACCTCGAACCCACTCTGACCTGCTTAAACAATGTCAGACCTCCCAGCAAACTTGGCTGGAGGCTCATCTCAAATTTACCAAGGATGATCGAAAACCCATTCACCCTCTCCGTCTTATCAAGGAAGTACGTGACTTCTTTGATCGGAGTGCTATTAGTTGTGTTGATGGTGGAAACACGGTTGTCTGGTGCTCCTACTTAAACCGCATATATGAGCCTCGCACATTTATCTGGGCAGCTGATTCTGGTCAACTTGGACCAGGACTACCCTATGCAATAGGTGCTAAACTTGCTCACCCTGAACGTCAAGTTTATCTCATTAGTGGTGATGGTGCCTTCGCCTTTAACATTCAAGAATTAGAGACAGCTGCACGCTATAAGGTTCCAATAGTAGCAGTAATCGCCAATGACCGCCGGTGGGGCATGATTGCCGGTGTCCAACACCTCTTATTCGCAAATCGTTTCTTTGGTGTCGATTTCACAGATATACGCTATGATCAAGTTGCTCAAGCCATGGGATGTCATGGAGAACGAGTTGAAGACCCCACAGAAATACGCCCCGCACTCAAACGTGCTGTAGCTTCTGGACTTCCTGCTGTTATTGATGTTATAATAGATCGGGACGCTAACCTCAATCCACCCGACCTAGCAATAATAGGCGCAATCTGGCTAGAAGGCTGCAAACCGCCGCCAATCGAGAAAGAAAAAGAAGAAAAAGAAAAGACGAGAGTTGAAGCTGTCACTAGCTAGCAATACCTGTATTCCTACCATGGTACCGAGCTTCCAACCCATCCAAAGAGGAATGCCCAAACCACTTGTATACCGATGAAGAAGTTCATCAATGCGATTGTAGGACCTAAAGGTGTATCATGAAGCCGATGAAAGGCTATCACATATAGGAAACTTGTCCAGAGCCCTGAAATCAACCCGAAGAAGGGAATCCATCCAAAAAGTAACATTGGTGAAGTTGCATAAATTGCGACCTTAAAGGATTCCAAAAGTGGACCTTTACCTCGTAGCAATTTTGCGAGAAGGTGATAGATTAAACCAAGTAAAGGGAATTTGGCTACATTACCCAAATAGGTCAACAGTCCCACCCAGATGTACCTACTCACCCCTGTAGCAGCTTCAAGTACTGGTGCCATCACATAGGCTCCCATCTGCGCATTGGTACCTGAATGCACTATATCACATGGGAAATGAAACCAGTTAACAACAGGCGTAAGGACAGCCAATATCACATTCAAAAATAAGAAGAAACGCAGTATAGGCCAATAACCCGTTTTTCCTCGTTCTTCTTCGAAAAACACATCTGGATGAGCAATAACCATCCAAGCCTTCTTTAAATCAGAAAATATTGGCATTTCAATCACCTTCACTTCATTCTTATTAGCAAATTAGGGATAAATGTACTTAGATAAGGTGTAGCCAGCTGAACAAGAACACTTTTTAATTAATAACTTAGAATTATACTGATTACCCCCTAGGGGATATCTGGAATGAAAAAAGTAGCATATTTTGCACTTGTTCTCAGCGCTTTACTGCTCGTATTCAGCAGCAGGCCGGCAGCTGCTCTTGACCCAGCCTTTCCTGCTGACGGTGACACACTCGTATACGAACTTCGTGGTTCAGTCGACGGAGTCAACACAACAGGACCAAATTATCACTATCCCATCGAGTTCGACTTATCCCACGAAATCGTAAACCACAGTGGCATAACATACTACGCTAATATCAGTGTGCTAATGAAAGAACCTGCTGATCTATTGCACCTCGACCCAGCTGGAAATGAAACCTTCTTCAGCCTTGCTCACAATTATTCAAGTAGTGGGCAAACCCGTTACATGCACATAACCTACCCCCTTGATTGGTCTATGATGGATCCGAGCTACTACTTGGACTTCTTCTATATTCCACAAGGGACAGAAGCAGGTGACACAGTCTACATGGGCTACTACGATGACTATTACGAATATCTTTACATGTATGGTGTACCCATGGGTCCTGGTCCCTCCTATACAGTGGATAGCACTACCTTAGGCACAGTTGGTGGTAGTTTCGAATACAAGATGTTCTATGAGGGTCCAGTTGACAGTAGTGTAAGTATGATTAGCATGGAAATTGGTGTCAGCTTCTACTGGGAGTGGAGTCTTGGATTCCTAACATTCTTCACCTTTAATCTCCATGAGAATCTGAATCCCAACTACGAGTACAACTACAATATCACAAGCGTCGATGCTTGGGGTACATTTAATCTGACAGACTACACTTTGACAGACACACCCTCAACACCAATAATAACTACTCCGACTACACCAACCACAGGAATTCCTGGCTTCCCAATTGCGGCAATTGGCGCTGGGCTACTAGTCGCCCTCGTACCAACAATTATTCTTCGGAAGCGAAAGCGATAAGCTTCGCTTCCCCTCCTTTTTTCTTTTTTTTCAGTATTTTACCTAGACCACAGTATCGACTTTTAAAGCCATCTTCATCTCAAATTTTATCATACCCGCATAGTAGAAAAACTCGTTTACCACTAGTAATTGGAGAGTCATGAAGCAGCAGAGTAAGTTCATAGGAGCGCGAGTATCTGTTGAGGTAGTGGACCTTGAGAAACCCATTCGTTTCAAATGGAATGAGAAAACCTACTCCATTGTTGAAATCGAAGCAAGTTCACGCCGTCTAGATCTCCGTAGTGCGTGGTTTAGAAGGCGGCATCGGGATTATTTTGTTGTGTTGGTAGATACTGGGCAGCGCTTTGAATTATATCATCATCGTGGTCCTGGTCCGTCCTATTGGGTTCTCACTCGTGAACTTTCTTCCACATCTTAAGTCAAAGCGTACGTATTTCAAATTTTAAGCTGTGAAATTATTAGTTCTTGAGTCGCTGTCCAAGGGATTATTTGGGGTTTGGTGAATCCCCGTTTTGCTAGTTGCTCTGTGAACCAATTCAGGTCTCGGAGGCTACCTGGCTTAAGGTGTCGACGTGAAAGGCTGAAGACTATTCTTCCGTTGGGGCGGAGGACACGCTTTATCTCTTCGAAGAAGGCATCAGTATTGCGAAGGGCATCCAGCACGCCTGTAACACAAACCAATAGAGTGAAGGTTTTATCTGGGAATGGAAGTGGCTTTTGGACATCCGCTTGGAGGAAACGTGTGTGCTGCGCAGTACCCTCCAGTCTTGCTTGTCGCTGGGCTTCCTGTATCATTTCCTCTGACCAATCTACTCCCACTGCAGTACCCTGAAATCCTCGTTGTCGCGCAACCAATCGAGGTAGATGTCCTGTTTGTGTGCCTAAATCCAGCAATTGCTCTGAAGAGTTTATCTTAAGTCGCTTAATTAGATGATGCCAAAGCTCCCAATCATCCCGAATCTCGAATCCCCCTGTTCGAAGATCATAAATCCTGTGTAATAGCTGTTTGCCAAAGTATCGACCCTCAGTGGTAACGATGCAGATGAGAAGCACAAGTATCAAAACGCCGATGATAATAGGCAATACCAATTGCCACATCGTTACCCACGCCTCCAAGTTTAATAGGTTCTAACAGGCAGATGCAACTCCTATATCTTCTTGAATATAAGAATCTGGTTTAAGGCATCCTTCTCCTTTTAAGCAGAAATGTGGGGAGGTCGAAGGCAAATTTCTTGGTTACCTCTTGTTAACATAATTTCTTTTAGTAAGGTCTATACATAGAACAAGAAACCAACGAAGGATGGGACAGCGATGCCTTCAACGAAAATAAAAATTAGTAAACTCGTCGTCTCTATAGCCTTGGTCTGCAGCGTTTCCATTTTACTTTCAGTTCCAATAGATATCATCCCCCCACTGGGCGGCCTCATTAATCCCTTTACTGGAATTTGGACAGTTCCATTTACTGCTGAACATCCTGCTAGTCAGACTATCATAGCACCAGGCAAGGTTTCCAGCCCGGTTACAGTTATACGTGATTCTTGGGGTATCCCTCATATCTATGCAGAAAACGATCATGACCTTTACTTCGCCTTTGGCTATGTTCATGCCCAAGACCGGCTGTGGCAGATGGATATCATGCGACGGACAGGACGTGGGTTACTATCTGAGGTTCTAGGCTCTGATTATGTGAACACCGACATTTTCCTGCGAACTATCGGTATGGAGCATGCAGCACAGAAAACTATAGAACAGATGCAGCAACAAAGTGATTCATACAATCAAACACTGATGCAGGATCTTGGCTCCTACACTGATGGTGTCAACTGGTTCATTAACACAGTGGGCAATTACCTGCCACTGGAATTCAAACTTCTAAACTATCGTCCTGAGCCATGGTCTCTTATCGATTCTATAGTGATTGGCAGAGTAATGGCATTCCAACTAACTTGGGATACAAATGATTTGGAATTTGCCAAGATTCACAATGCCTTAGGTAACGACTCTGCTTGGGAACTCTTCCCCCTTGTTCCACCATTACAGATTCCCGTTGTTCCAGAATATGGAATCAGTTATCCTGCTACACCCGCAGCCAGCTCGCCCTCAACAGATGATACAATTTCAGAGGATCTTCTTTGTGCCATTGACTCTGTAATTGCATGGAATGATCAAATCAAAGATCCATTCGGCATCCTCTCAGCAATGAAGGAGGGATGGTTGGGCTCAAATAATTGGGCAGTCAATAGCACAAAATCTGCAACGGGTAAGCCTATACTGTGCAATGATATGCACCTAGCATGGACAGTACCTTCGGTGTGGTATCAGGCACACTGTGTTTCTTCAGGCTCTGGATTAAACATCTATGGTTTTACTCTACCCGGTATTCCACTCACAGTCGTAGGGCATAATGAATACCTAGCTTGGGGTTTCACAAATGTTGGTCCTGATGTCATGGATTGGTACTACTATGTAATGGATGACCAGGAGAATCCCACACAATACTGGTACGACAATAAATGGAATCCAATTCAAGAAGAGACAATCATAATTCCCG
>JABXGU010000066.1 GCA_016550415.1 archaeon
CCTATCACCACGTTGGTACCAACTGGCAGGCTGCTTGGCAAAGCCAGGCTGCTACATTCGAGGAAATAGGTATCGACTTCGAACCCTTCGCAGTCGACTTTAACACCTATCTCGACCAGATGTACCAAATTCCACGTGCCTACGAAGCTATTGCTTTTGGCTATTCTACTGGTCCAAACCCGTTGTTCCTTGCTGAATTCCGAACAGAGCTCATTCCAGAACCCTACGGTAACGTTTGGAACTGGTCAAATGAGACCTTTGACGATGCAATGGACAACATGCTTTCAGCTACAACCTTTGAGGACGCATTAGAATATGCACATGAAGCACAGGAAATCTTCGTCTGGAACAGCCCATTGGTTGTTACCTATACCAACTTGAATGTTAACGCCATCCGAAACGACAGATGGACAGGATGGATTAATGCTCCTGGTTGGTCAATTGGTGTCAGCAACTCATGGACTCCACAGCTTGTCAAGCTACAGGAGGGTGCTGAAGGTCGTGACGCAACCACTGGATGTGGTGGCACCTTTAACTCCATGATTCCTGTTGCTATGGACACTCAAAACCCAATGATGTCAACCTCCTCATACGGTATCTATGTGCTTGACCAAGTCTACAATAGTCTGGTTGGCGATCTTAGCCCAATCGACTTAGAGAATACTCCATATGGTAATGGTCTTGCCGCAGGCTGGACCAAGACAATTGTCAGCACACCAACTCCCCACTGGGAGTTCACCTTCGACCTACACACCAATGCCACATGGCACGACGGTATAGCAGTCACTGCTGATGATGTTGTCTTCAGCTACAACTACATCTACGACAACGAATTACCCAACTACATCACAAACTTCGAGTACTTCGATTCCATCGTAAAGGTGGATGATGACACAGTCAAGATTGTGGCTACTTCAGACAGCTATTGGGCTTGGGAGTATCTCAGAGGCTGGCACATTATTCCTGAGCACATCTGGGAGGGTATCGTGAACCCAATCACTTACACGAACCCAGTACCCATTGGTTCTGGTGCATACATGTGGACAGAAAGAGTTGAGGGTGAGTACATTCGACTTGACTTCAACCCAGGCTTCCACCGAGGTGTCGTTGGTCACGAACCCGTTGAAGGCGCAACAGTAAGCTATGTTGGTCTCTATCTTGCAGTAGGAGTGCTAGTAATTGTCATAGTGCTACTTGGCAGTGTCTGGTACCTGCGCAAGAAGTAGATACATACCCTCATGTGAGTACAAGAAAATCTCCCTACTTAGGTGCTGGAAACAGCACCTTTTCCCTTCTTTTTTTCTAGTTAATTGTTGAATGAGTCATGAGTTTTAGCTCTATAGAGTAAAACCTTTACTGCATTTTTGGCTTGCGTTTGCCTCCTTCGGTAATGTTTTAACAGTATCCGCAATGGAACTGCAATATGGAACAAGATACTGAGTCTAGCTGGAGCTTACGCATAAAATCTCTCTTCCTGCCAGGACTAGCAATGATTCTATCCTTAATTCTGACTTCATTGGTGATTGCCTCGAATCCTTCTGTCTATGCATTCGTTTTCCCGAATGAAGTGGCGTTGATAGAGGGGTTGATTGTAATTTTAATTATTGGAGTTGTTGGAGGCGTAGCAACTCTAATTACGTTTTTCGTGTTTAGACGTGGCGGTGAGTTGCTCAATCGAGTTATCATCGCAGTTTTTGTTTCACCTGTCTTTTTCCTGTTAACAATTTTTATTGGTCAGGCAATACTTCTCCTCCTCTTCTTTCAAGGAATGACCAACCTCCATATTTCGCTTATTGCAATGGCATCCATTTTCTTTTCTGCCATGTCTCTTGTTTTGATTTTTACAGATGCCCTAAGTCCAACCTTTCGTAACGTCGTCTTCACAATTTATGGACTAATTCTTGGAGTATTCATTGGATGCAATTTATCTTGGTACGCATCCCTCGCCTTACTAATTGTATTAGCAGCAGAAGACACATTATTTGCTACCAAGCTTGGTGAGACTATTGTTGAAGCTGATCCACGTCAACACGCTCGCTCTGCATTTGCCTTCATGATTGGTCCAATTATGATTGGTATTGGAGATCTTGTTGTGTATGCTGCTTTGACAGCCTATTCACTCCGCTTCTTTGGTTGGAATATTGCCTACATTACAATGGGCGCAATTTTGGTGGGCTGTTTCATTAATGGATATCTCATTGTTCGTCAACCCAACCGTGTTATACCTGGGCTGCCAATCCCGTTAATTTGTGCACTAGTACCAATACTTATCAGCTTGTCACAGATCACTTTGATGGGCATGGGACTTGGTCTTATCTAAATTTTCCAGAAAATGGTTTAAGCAACTTGAGAAATGAACGAAACCTTTATGCCCAAATACTCCCCCTCAAATCAATAAAGTATCCATCATGGAAGGGTCGCTTTGTCTAAACTTGCTCCCACAGACATCCACGAGAAATTAACTTCTGATTCCTCGGACTTCGGATTGAAAGTTGTAATGATGGGTGATGGGCGAGTTGGCAAAACCTCGCTTGTCCTTAGATACACAAAGAACTCTTTTTCTCCCGAATACAAACAGTCACTTGGTGCCAGTTTCGCTGTCAAAGACTTAGTGGCTGCTCAACGGCAAGTTAAGCTAGTTATCTGGGATATCGCAGGACAACCTTCTTTTCGCGAGGTACGACGCCACTACTACAGCGGAGCACATGGTGCACTTCTTGTTTACGATGTCACAGAACCCTCAAGTTTCATGACATTACATAATTGGTATAAGGATTTCATACAGGCAGTGCCAGATGGTACTGTGATTCTAGTTGCCAATAAAGTTGATTTAACAGAGCAACGTATAGTACCAAAAGAGGCAGGACATATGCTGAGGAAATGGTGGCAAATTCCCTATGTTGAAACATCTGCTGCAACTGCTGAAGGCGTAAAGGAAGCCTTTTTGCGTGTTGCCTCCCATGCCCTAGAAAAAGCAGTTTCACAGGATGCTGGTTACTCTGATTAAAATCATCTGCTGATTTGCTTAGCATCCCTTTTTAGTTGGCTTATAAACAGGTTAACTCTCCGATTTTTGTATGTTTTCGACGAATAGGCAAAGTCCTTCAACTGCAATAACTCGTACCGTGGAACCTTGAGTGAGTGCAGTCTTAGCAGCTGCTCTCCATATCTCTCCTCGCAAGCGCACCTTTCCACTCCATTGTTTTGTATCGATTGAGAAGTCTTCAAGTACGATAGCTACCTGACCTATTACTGGATGTTCGATGGGTATTCCACCACTGGACATAAAAAAATAGATTTTCAGAATTGTGAATAATCCAAGTCCTATTATTATAAGAGCAACACCTGGAAGTAAGAGAAATGGTGCAAAGAATAGAATTGCCAAAAATGCAATTATGCCTATAATTGCTTCCTCGATGATGCTGAATAAGATGAAGGCAAGAAGTTGGCCACGTGTTTTTTTATGTCTTTTACTAGCTGTTGTTGTGTGGTTGCCCTCAGAGTTCTCAATATCATCCAATGGCAGCGCACTCCGCGCTCATCTAATAGTGTCACTTATAAGAATCTGATTATTGCATCGGTAGTCTTATTGCATTAGGTATCATACATAATATCGGAGGATGTTGGAAACATGGTCGTTAACGATCTTGATTACGAGTTAGCATTGCTACGCAAGTTAGTTGAAATTGACACAACTGTCACCAGTTCAAGCCGCACTGGCTATACAGAATGCTCCGAAACGATACGTTTGGAAGCTCAAAGGTTGGGTCTGGGCACAAAGGTTCTAGATGGTCGCAATGTGACTATTGATGGTGAACCCCGACCCAATGTAGTGGTTAGCCTAGAAGGTTCATCGGAAGTAGATTTGCTTTTGGTAACCCATCTTGATGTTGTTCCAGCGGATGCGCCAAAGTGGAAAACTCCACCCTTCGAGTTGAAAGTTACACGCGATAGAGCATATGGACGGGGAACTGCAGATAACAAATCAAACATTGTTGCCGCAATGAGTGCCATGAGTGAAATCGCAAAAGACGAGCCTGAAGTGAACATGAAGCTCATAGTCACCTGTGATGAGGAAATTGGTGGTCGTGCTGGCATTGGGTACCTGTTTGATGATATAGGGATACGGGGAACCGCAGGCGTGGTCGTTGATAGTGCCCCCGATTACATCAGTATTGGCGCAAGCGGTGCACTCTGGGGAAGGTTCCTTGTAAAAGGTGTAGGTGGACACAGTGGACAACCTGAGAAATTTGATAATCCAATTCTTCGTGCAGCTTCGCTAATTCAAGAAATAAAACAATATCATCGCGTGGTTTCACGTATAAGGAGTAAGCTGAAGGCACCACCTGATGCTCCCTACTCAAAGGTTCACGGACGATTCAGTGTTACGATGATCAAAGCTTGGGAAAAGGAAAACGTAATTCCAGGAGAATGTGAAATCAGGTTTGATCGTCGCCTTATTCCTGAGGAGGATCCTAAGCAGGCAGAGAAAGCCCTATGGGATTATATTAGAAAAGTAGCAGAGAAACAGGGCACCGAAATTGATGAACTTAAAATCATCAATAGTGTGGATGGATACTTCACTGATGCAAAACATCCCTTTGTTCGTCACTTTACTTCTTTAGCCCAGCAAGTGATTGGTACAACTTTGCCCTTAGCAGCAGATTTAGGTGGCAACGATGGTGCACATCTTTCACAAGCAGGTATCCCTGTTGTTAGCTTTGGAACAATTAGAAGTGACACTAATTATCATGCGCACAACGAGTTTGTCCATTTGAAGGATATCAAACTTGTAAGGGACACAATTACTGCATTGGGTAGAAGTCCCGCAGAAAAATTCATTGGAACCTAACATGATTCATTTGGTTTAAGAAAAACAGGGTCCTAGGTCATTGGTGCTGCTTCATATTCTACCCATTCGGCACCATATATTTTAAGAGCTTAATGGGGTTATAGAAAAGATTTAAGGCATCTTTAACGCTGTTTGAACAGTTGTAGGTTTTAGTCGGCATATATACCAAGCGGGGTAAAGTGAAATGGGAAAAACAAGTAAGACTACATCATCTAAAGCAACCGTACATTCTGAAAAAGGTAGTGTAATTCGACGTGGGGAAGTTGCTGAATTTTTCCGCAAACGGACTCAGCTTGTAGGCTTTTCCATGGAACTACACAAGTTCACCCAATATGTTGCAGAGTTTAGTGATAATGCTCTTGATGCCATTGAAACCTATTATTGGAAGTTAGCTGCCAAACACTCTAAGGGCGGACGCTACAAAATCTTGTTACCTGAGCCGCCTACAGAGGTCACCTATTCGACTCTGCCACAGCCCCTAAAGGTTAATCGACGACGTTCATTAACTTCAACTACAATTTCTGAACGAGTGAAACGTTTGGTTTCCCCCATTCGCAACATTATCAACAAGGAACCAGTTCTGCTGATGGTTCTCCAAGAACTGGAGAAGCCTGATATCCTTCCCAGTGAGGTGGGCGGTCGCAACCTGCTGATGTACAGCTTTGAAGCAATTGATACTGGTATTGGCATGACCAAGCGAGACTTACAGCAATTTGGTCTTTATCTTGCCAGTAGTAAGAGTTACCAACTTCGACAGACACGTGGAAGTCAGGGCTTTGGAGCCTCCAGTGCTTTTAGCGATGCCCAAAATACAACAGGGCGTCCAATCATTGTTGCCACCAGACATCCAACTGAAAGGCAGGGCTATTCCTCTACTTTCTTCACAACAGGTAAGAACCAGAAGGAGTATGTACTCCCAGAAACTGCTCTTCCCCTTTC
>JABXGU010000614.1 GCA_016550415.1 archaeon
GGCAACCAAGCAGAAGCAACTCTGTTTCCAGATGAACCGGTAGTTGTAGACCCATACTATGGACAAGATGAGCCAACAGACATAATCATAGAAATTCCTGATGACGCTCCACTTGACGAATCAGCTGACCAAACAGGTTTAGACCTAACACCACGCGATGATAACCAACCTAATGGTCAAGCAGAATTGGATCAAACTAATAATCAAAAAGGCTTGGACTCAACATTGACGATTCTAATAGCGGTCGTAATCGCGACAGCTTTCATAATATGAATAATCGTCATTCTCAAAGCTCAAAAGAAGAAAACACCTGAATAATCCCTAAAAACATCAGATTGATTTTCCAAGATGAATCTGGAAAACCTTTTCTCGCCATCTTTGGTTCCAACTCTTCCACCCTGTTTTGACGAGTTTCTCTCGGAGATGAGGCTTTTCAGCAACCCACTCCAAAAACGTGTTGAAACTTCTTTTTCCGTTTAATTCTTCAGTTGGTGCTCCTACTTCTTTGCACCAGTGAGCGAAGCTTCTTTCAACCATTTCCTGAAGTTCGCCGGTGACTTCTGTTTCTTCAACTCTAAATCCTCGATTCCTCAAGTATTTCCGTATACTAATGAGCACATATCCTGAACAGACCCTGAAGATAGTCTCCCTGTCAGGTTGTATCACATCAACAATTTCCTCTGCAATCCTTTCTGCATCCTCCAGATACTTTTTGTTCTGGAAGTTAGGGGTCTGGAACGACGAAATTGGAATCCTGCGTTCCATATATCTGCGTTCTGGAAGTTTCAAAGCGCCTATCACCACGCCTAAAATTAGGTCACCCCACCCTGAGTCATCAATCAAAATTTCTTTCTTGTACAAGAACCTATCCACATCTATAACCTACCTTAACGATCACCTGAAGCTACGGCTACCCATGAAATACTAGGGAGTGAAGCTGTAAAAAACTTGTCTTTGTAAACACTTCTACTTTTTCACGGGAAACAGCGGAAGAACGGACTTTCCATAGACTTCATTCAACATTTCCCCTAATGCAGTGTAGATGGCGCTTGCTCCGCAGATTATTCCCTCGTAACCTGCAATCAAGGTTATGTCAGGATTTCCGGTCAATCTTCCAAGTGTCAACAAGAAGAACAGCACAGTTAGGCTGATGAAGACGAATTGCAATGAACGATTGGTTTTCAATGTGCCAAAGAACAGCATTAAGGTGAATAAGCCCCAAATCAGGAAGTAAGCTGCCATTGCTGTGTCTGTAGCTGCTTCAAAGGGAGGATTAATCAGTGTGAAACGGGGGAGAACCAGTAGAATGACGAGGGACCACCAGAATAAGCCGTAAGAACTGAATGCAAGAGTACCGAAAGTGTTGCCTTTCTTGTACTCCATAATTCCAGCCAATACCTGAGCTAATCCACCGTATACGAGTCCCATAGCCAATATCATGCTGCCTAAGGGATAGAAGCCTGCGTTGTGAAGATTAAGCAGCACTGTTGTAATCCCGAAACCCATAAGCCCAAGGGGCGCAGGATTCGCTAGTTTGTCACCCATTCATCATCCGCTCTTTGACTCAAACTTTTCCCTTACTAAGAGTTGCAGCATATAAACCTTCAGCAGACGCTGAACAGTTCAGGAACGTGTGTTAATTGTTTAATGATTGGTTCCTGAAATTGCCTGCGCAAAAACCAAAATTGACTAATCCATAACGAAGCCATAACAACGGAGTTAACAACATGACAGGCTTTAATCGACAATTTCTGCTGCAAATATGAAAATGTTGTCTACTGGTCTATCATTTGCGTCTGTTTCCACTTTTGCAATTTCGTCAACAACATCCATTCCCTCGATTACTACACCAAAAACTGCATAGTCTGAGTCAAGATCATTGTTATTTACAAGATTAATGTAGAATTGGCTGCTTGCTGAGTTTGGGTCTGGAGGATTACCCGTAAGCGCCATGGCTACGGTGCCCCTATCATTTCTGTTATTACCTGAAATTATTTCACTCGGAATCGTGGGAATCGAAGGATCTCCTTGCCCAGTTCCATAGGGGTCTCCCCCCTGAATTACAAAGCCATCAACTACCCTGTGAAAAATAGTGCCATCATATACTCCCTGTTGGACCAGATTCTTGAAATTGCCC
>JABXGU010000615.1 GCA_016550415.1 archaeon
AAATATACTGCGCATTTAGCAGTCGAGGAGTGGTATGGATATGTTCGGAATAACTTCACCATAGGCGAGTGGACAAAGGGAATGTTCGCAGCTGGAGTGCTATCTCATTATTTCTCTGACCCAAACATACCTGTTCACACAGATGATAATTGGTCTGGACATGGAGCAGTAGAAACTGACATTAATCAGCATCTAGGAACATTTAGTTTAACTATTGCAGCACCGCAACTAGTTGCGGACCCAAAGCAGTACTTAATTGATCATGCAATTATTGCTCATCAATACTATGATGATTGTTTTATTCTATATCCCACGGGCACTATTCCATCGCCAAGTCCTCTGGATGACAATTCAACATATCATGACATAATTGAGGACCAATTAGAACGGGCAGTTAATGGTTTCCGCAACCTCTGGTATACTGCAATTCAAGGTCTAGAAGCCCCGAATATTCCCGCAGAAACAGAGGCATATACTGTACTAATTGATGCAGGGCATGAAAATTACTACACATTAGGAACTACGAATGAGCTAACAGCATTGAAGGCTCAACTAAACATGTGGAGTGTCAATGTCATCGTCAATGAAGACGCACTAACTGCTGGCGATTTAACGGATGTGGATCTTTTGATTATCACTCCACCAATCGGTGTAAACTATACAGCCGCTGAAATTAGTCTAGTTGCAGATTGGGTGATCAACCAATCAGGAGCCCTTCTTGTTGCTGCATACTCAGAACACTTCAGGGATCCAGCCTATTATACTACTCCTGCTGAACAATTCCAACGATTAACGCTGGACTGGCTGTTAGCGAACTGCACCAGTCATATACAATTGAATGATGACGCGGTTTATGAGGGAGACCCAGCCGCATACCAGCCTTGGTATGTAGACATTACAACTCTATTGCCAGGTTCTTCGACTTTTGAGATCACTAATGGAGTTTCGGGTTTCAGGATGTACTCTCCATGTAGTCTATGGTTCTCAGATCCTGAGAATATCACTGAAATCGTCATGGGAGATCCCACCTGCTACCAAACTTCCGATGTTGTTCCTCCTGGACCAGTGGCTGTGTATGATACGACAAATGATGGAGTAGGCGGAGATACAATTCCACTAGTGGCAACAGAGACAGTGAATGGTTCTCGAATTCTAGTTAGTGCGACAACCTTCTTCAGTGATTACGATTATGGCGCTACAGATCTTGACAATGATGTGTTTGTAGAGCATGCCCTTGAGTGGCTACTAAATGGTTCACTGGCTGAAATTGATGTCTATGGACCAGAAATAAGTCAGGTCACAGTAACACCTACAATCCCGATTAATGGTCAACCTCTAACTATCTCAGCAAAGGTTGAAGATGATGCTGGAGTTGACAATGTCACTCTCTATTATCAAGCCAGCGGAGGTACTGAGCAATCTGTTGCTATGACTGCGCAGGGTGGAGGAAATTATGAAGCTACGGTTCCTGCCTCAGCAGTGGTCGAACTTGGTAATATCACCTACCATATCAAAGCCTACGACCAACTCGGTAACTGGAAGAAGACTATGCCAGAAACACTAGAAGTACCAACCTCATTTCCAATCCAACTACTCCTGATGATAGCAATCGTAATAGTGATAGTTGTCATTATTGTAATCGTAGTCTGCTTAATCATGCGTCGACGAAAAGGGAAGGCAATCTAACCTTCCCTGCCCCCCCTTGGGTAACCATCAAAATCCAAAAGAATTAGACAAAGCTTGTGTTCAGACCCAGAAGGACACACATCTCTATTGAAGAAAAGGATAACTTAAGAGTCCGCTAAAATTTAGGAGTGATAATATTAAGCATTAAGACCTTCAAGTGATTTCTGGATTAACCGACGAACAATCCTTCGGCTAATAAATCCCCTAGCAACCACTTTTGCAAAATCTAATCGGTCAAAATATAGTCTGAGGTTTCTTACTTTATAGTCTTTGAAAATAAGAACTTCTGCTTGTTTTGATTCGATTTTGCTACCATCATTAAGTGTTGCCTTCACAATGAATTCTTCGAAAAACGTGTTTCCATTTACCATGATGGTGATGGGTTCTAAGGTGATTTCTGCAGTGTTTTGGAACATCCAATTCAGCCATTTCCGAGCACCCTCCATCCCGGTAAGAGTTACACCGAGTAATTCGATTCTGCAATCATCCGAGAAATAGGAAAGAATTCGTTTAATTTCTCGTGTTTCAATTGCATTATCGAAATCTTGTGCAACTCGTAAAATTTCATTTCGTGATTGTTTCATTCAATTCGCCTAGCTAGATTTTATGGACAATTTCTGTGTTATCACAGTTGATTAATCATTTTTTTCGTGCTAAGATTATCTCCACTGGAATACCCCACATTGAAACTCTTCGTGAAGATATTATTTTAAAACCAGAATCCTTCAAAGACAATTTTGGAAAAATGGGTCGACAATCGATGAAGCTGGGAAGCATTTCGTGAAGTATTTCATATAAGCGTATCATAATACCAGCCTTTGCCCTTGAAAGGGTGACCACACAAATTCTACCACCATTCGTGAGAACCCTCCTGCATTCACCTAAAACGATGGGAATCTCTGGTGTGTCAAATAGTTCTAGGGTGAAGCTTAGAAAAACTGCATTGAAGAACTTTTCATCGAATGGAAGTTTAGCTGCATCACCTATTTCCAAGAATACACGATTTGAAAGACTGGCTTTCTGTATGCGCGCTAAAGTAATGTTCCTCATACCCTCTGAGATGTCGATTCCATAAACTCTGCCAGTTTCTCCTACGGATTGCGCGAAGGCAAGGATAGCATGACCAGTACCATAGCCGATTTCAAGTACCCTTTCTCCCTCTGTAACTGCTAACAATTTCACCCCTGTTTCTCCATGTTTTCGCTCGAATGAACCAGCCATAATATCATAGATTTTGCTCATCCAATCATAACTAGTTC
>JABXGU010000616.1 GCA_016550415.1 archaeon
ACGTCGCAACCATACTTCTGTACCAGTCATACCCTTCATCTACGATAACATACGCTTTCGCGACCGAAAGCAAATAATAATAGTAGAAAAGATTCATGTCAGGCCAGTTCTCATCCAAGTATCCACGGTTCACCAACCATTCTAGTCCATTAGCTATCCCATCATCAAGAGAGACAACTCCCCCATCCACTGTCACCGAATCGACGCCAGCGCTCTTACAAAGACCAAGGGTCCAAATTCCTGCCCCAGTCATGCTTCCTCGTGACCCATGCCACCAGCCTGGTTTATATTGGAACCCACCATCGTCACGGACACCTCCCCACCACAGCGGGTTGAGAGTTGAATCACTCAAACATCTGATTGTAAATACAGCAGCGTTTTCCCAAACATCAATTGGTACTGATGACGCTCCTGTCATTGTTGCAGCTGCAAGGGCAAGTACAGCAAACTGCGTATTTGATAGATCAGCCCATTTCTCGTCAGGATCCAGAATCGGGTAACCCCAACCTCCATATTCCTCATCAGAATAGTCATAAACGTGACCATCAATCGAGGCTCCTACACATTGGCTATCAAGCAGAAAATCTACAGCGTAGTTGATTATTGTATTTAAGTTTGTTCCAGGCGGATTGTAGCCCAAGGTTTTGCCTGCCACAAGCGCCAATATGGCCAAAGAAGTGTCGTAGACCCTGAAATCTCGGCTGCCTCCAACAACGCTTATGGAACCGTCAATATTGTTTTGACTGACTATCCAATCCAGAGCTTTCTCAACGTCTTCATCCAGGGTACCATGATTCAAGAAGGAAAGGGCACACAGCGAAGTTAATCCAACATTTTCGCCCATATAAGACCATGAACCGCTATTTTCGTCTTGTTGTGTTCTAAGCCAATCTAAACCTCTTCGAATACTGTTCTCCGACGTTACATAGTTGATGAGATATAAAGCAGCAGGCCAATTCTCTTGGCAAGTGGGCAAAATCTCATTCTCAGGCAGCTCAAAACGCGCCAGTATCTCACTTTCAGAAAGCCCTTCCTCCCACTCTGGACGAAGCTCGATTGAAAGTGCTGGAATCCCCAATTCGTTGTAGACCCAATCAATCATGTCACCACTGACAGGATACAGATCGAATGCTTGCTGTGGGATGTATATTTCGCCATGAACATTATAGATTAGTTCAGCCATCTCAGCTGCTAGATTATCCATCAAGCCTGCATCTTCTGCGCGTGGAAAATCTGTGTAGGCCCAAGGATACAAAATCAGTTGACTATAGCTATGATAACTCAACACTGCTTGAAAGTTATGTTGAGAGTCTGTAAGCAAATCTCTTATAGCATCAGTTTCCGCCTCGCTAAAAGGAGCTGGACCCCAGTATGTATGGTCACTAGTAACATCGGAACCATCACTAATCTCATCAGGATCCAGATCTTCTCCCCAGTGCCAACCATAGTTTCTGTTCAGATCCACTCCGTATGTTCCATCACTATTGGGCTTTGTATTCTTCCTCCAATAACGTTCATATTCATGGCTCCACCAGTACCCATCTGGATTTATGACGGGTACAACCCATATCTCAGAACTATCGACGAGTGCTTTCACAGTTGAGTCGGTGGCATATCTTTGAACTAAATTAACCGCTAGATAGTAGGGTACTTCAGCTGAAATCCATTCTCGAGCATGGTGTAATCCTACAAATAGGATATCAGGCTCATCCGCCTCATCAACCTCCGGATTATCGCTAATTTTTATCGCCTTTATCTCAATTTCATGATAAGTTTCGCCAATGGTTTCAACTTCTGCTATGCCTGAACTTACCAGATTTTCAAGACCTCCCACAATTTCAGCATACCTGTGGTAGCAATCCCACTCATACTCCGCTTTCACAATAGGCATTGACACTAGCAGGATCGAAGATATGATAACGAACACCATGATGGATGCAAAAACTCTATTTGTTCTTTTCACTCTCTTTTTTTTCTCCTTTGAGAATTTGTGGCGTCCATTTATTTCATTACGAAGAGAGAATTCCCATCAAAAATTATATCACAAGGAATAACCCTTCGTATTTCATTAATTCTTCCTAAGAAATATTTAAGATGTGTGGAAGATTTTTCTGCTGATGACATGCATGCGCAATTCTTATCTGGAATGTCCAATTTAGCTATGCCAACTATACGCATAATAAAAAATTGAGGGCGCCTTTTCCCTTTTTTTAGAATACTAGAAAGATATTGGATTTATTCATTCACGGGCTATTTGGCCTTCTCTTCTTTTTTCTCAAGCATGCGTTTAAGCTGTTTCTCCATCTTCAACTCGTAAGCGTGTTCTAGGGGTGGAGGAGGCAACTGCTTCAAAATCTCCTCAATATCA
>JABXGU010000617.1 GCA_016550415.1 archaeon
AAATCACCAAAAAGGAATTTTTCTTGTTGGTACTCGTCCGTCACGACGACGACAAGATTCCAGTTTTGGAAGCTATTAAGGACATGGTACGTCTCGTCCAAAAAACCCAGAGTAATATGATTTTCATTCCAGGCGTCGTTCATTTACACTCTGTGCCAGAATGGCGAAAGCACAATCGAATCGACCTAGCCACTGCGGACAAGTTATGCTGTGCCATCCTTGGAGTTTATGACCAAACCCGACGCCTAAAAATCCCTTATAATAAGACAGGATTTATTCTCGTTGAGCTAGGCTATGGTTATCCTGCTGCCGTTGCAGTAGATGGCGGCCTTGTTGTTGATGGAATTGGCGGCACTATTGGCGGCCCAGGCTTTCTCACCTTAGGCGGTGTCGATGGAGAACTTGCCTATTTGCTTCGTGGCTTCTCAAAGGGTACACTCTTCCAAGGGGGAGTTCTCTCTATGCTAGAGGACCCCAATCTTAGCCCTGAAGCCTTCGCAGACCGTCTAGCGG
Source organism: archaeon (assembly GCA_016550415.1). The sequence continues at coordinate 514 of JABXGU010000617.1, forward strand.
ATGGTGACCGACGAGCTCAGGAAGCATGGAACGCTGTAGCAGAGGGACTTACAAAATCAGTTTCAGCCCTTAGGGTTTCTGTTCAGAAGCCTCGTGAAATCCTTTTATCAGGACGACTTACGCGTGTTGAAATCCTAGTGAATGACCTTGAAGAACGTATGAAACGTTTTGGAGTGCCAGTGACTCGTGTTCAACGGCTTGGGAGTAGATCAAAAGAAGCAGCCCAAGGTGCCGCACTTTTCGCAGATGGTTTAGCGGGTGGACCTTCGAAGGATCTTGTTGATGCGATGAAACTTCGAGAATGCAGTGGCTCAGTCTTAGACTGGATTCGACTTCCACAAGCAAAACAAATCCGTGATATGTATCGTGAAGCCTAGAAACTCAATATTTCAACCTTCAAACTTTAGCTAAAAGGGAAGATTTTAGATTTACAATCTTGCTGCTCAGATGATACTATTTTTTTGTAATTTGAGCGCCTTGGTTATTAACCTGTGCAGCAAAGACATAGCCACCTGTTGTATCAATAGCCGCTTTAGCTGCTTTCTGAACAGCTTTAATTTGGCTAGCTCCTCGAACAAGACCATAACACGTAGGTCCCCAGGAACTCTGTCCTGCACCATGTGCACCAGAATTTAGCATCGCTTCGATGCAAGAAGCAACAATTGGGTCAGCAAAGCGGCCACCTTGGGCTTCTGCAAAAGCATCACCAACAAGAGTTTGTATTGTTGTGAGTGCCTTTCCAAAAAGACTGATATTATCTTCAACAAGAGCAGGAAGAAGTTGCATAAGTACAACTCGACTTATCTTACGAGCATGCTCTGGTTTGGCAGCCTGCAAATGATTGAAAGCCATCAATTCCTTTTCACCACTTAATCCCCTTTGGATATTGGGAATCGCCACAATGAATACCCAGCCTTTTGGTACGCTGTGATGTACAATGGAGGGAGGAATGTATTGGGCTATTGGCTTATGATCGGTTAAACCATTAGCAGCTGGATGCCCCGCATCTATTACAAATCCTCCTTTGGTAAATACTGCTGTGCCTATACCGGATATAACACCACGACCAGCAATATTGGCAAGTTCCCTGGCGTTTACAGGTTTGCCCATCAGGGTGGCAATGGATGAACCAACAGCTAGTGAGAGTTGAGTGCCTGAGCCTAAACCATCATGTTCAGGAATCACTTCTCGAGTTGTGATTTGTAGTCCTCCAGAATATCGGAAATATTCGATGAATTCTTTGGCTAATTTACGGATGCGATGTTCTCCTTCTTCTGCTACACTAATACCACTATCTGACTGTTGAACTTCCAGCACACATCGTGGCTGGTTAATGGCAATACCAAGTGAGCCATAACGACGTCCTAGTCCACCATGAAGGTCAATGAAACCTAGATGGAGACGAGCAGTCGTTTTCACTATTACCCTTTTTCTGCCTGAAGTCATAGCCAGTACACCCATTTCTGTATCAATTGTAAGATATCATCTATAACACCAGCAGAGACTGAGTTTGGAGCAATGCGTTTTACTAGAGAATAATAGTCTTGAATGCTGGCTAGGAGTTTTTCGGTGATAACAGGATCTATGTCATGTAATGCACGAATTCGTGTTGCATGAATAACACACTCGATGGCTGCAAATCTAGCTCGAGAATAGACTGCGGGTAATCTAGTTGGAGCATCAACATGATGGACCCGACATTCAAATTCTTGAGAATCCTGATCAGGTTGAATCTCAGTGGAGGGTTCAACACTGATTTCGACATAGGCTAGCATACCTCGTAGTCGTTGTACACTAACATGCTTAGCAGGTTCAAACCAAAATTTCTCATTATCCATTATTTCCTCTTTGAAGGCAGTGCTGAAGAAAATGCGAGGGTCATCGGTGATGTTTATGACAGCCTCGGGGATTTCTGAGAGATTATTAGCCGTCTTAGTCTCAGTGTAAGGTCTTATCACAAGTAAATGACCGGGTCTAACCCAAACACCCATTGGTGCAGCATTTGATGCGCCGTCCAAAGACTTTGTGGTTATAATAGTTTCAACAACCTGACCCGGAGCAAAACCCATACCACTTAACAGCGATGGTAATGATTTCATTTATACCACCAATAGAAATGATACTATGTCTATCTCAAAATTTCTTTTCCTAGTATAAGATGGAAGTGAAAAACTTGCTGCAATCTTCGAAAATGCATTTGATATTTCAAAAAGCAGTTTTATGCTGGACCGAGTGATACCATGCTGCGGGCTTTAAGTGGTTTCTCTATTCTCCAGCCAAATGCCTGCAATGCCCTTTTCGCCAAGTTACGGATCTGTTCCAAAATTGCATCGGTGCGGAGTGTTTCTTCTAGCCAATAATGCTCATTATCAGGTCCACTAATTTCATCTAGACGCTGATTGAGTTCTTCCAGTAAGGCTGCTTGTTTTGGTGTAAAGAAGGAGTGTCGACGTTTGATAAGCTCATACCATTGCTCAAATTCAATGGCTAACTCATCGACCTTCAATACGATATCAGGAAAAAGCTCAAGCTGGATATCTGCAGGTGAAGCAAGAGCCTGAAGAGACCACCTGAATCGTAGCAAAGAGTAGTCCAAGTCACTGCACCTTTCTAAATTCCTCGATATCTCCTTATCAAACCCGAATACGTTGACTTAGACTCAAATGATGTTTTCCTTTAATTCCTTTGCGGTTTCAAAACTGCCGCCATATTTTTGTATTATGTGATGAAACTGAAGTGAACCCCCAATTTTTATTCAGAATATGAATAGTATTTTTATGAATAAGTTTTGGTCTAATTTTTCATATTGAATTTGGTAAAACCTTTAATTGTATATAGAGGGCTAGCTTGACCATATTTTCACTATCAATATTATGGGAGTTACATGAATGCCCCGTCCTGATGTGCACGAAATGAAGCCTGAGGTTGAGGTGTCAGTACGCAGAGTAGGTGTTAAGGGTATACGCGTTCCGATTCAATTCATTTTCTTCGGAGAACAACCCGCGATTGTCGTACCCAAATTTGATGTTTATGTTGATCTTCCAGCACATCAAAAGGGAATCCATCCCTCACGCAGCTATGAGGCGACTGTAGAGATTGTCACCCAATATGCAGAGAAACTTCATCGATTAGAAGACCTTTGTGTAGACATCGCAATAGAACAATTGAAACGCCACGACTATGCGACAGTTGCAGAGGTGCATGCAGCTGCAGATGTTGTCTATGCACGTCGTACCCCGAAAACGAACATTCGTACTTATGAATCATGTACTATGAAAGCTCAAGCAATTGCAAATCGTATTGCCAAAGGAAACATTACCTCCCGCCGATGGATTGGCGTAACCGTGTCAGGAATTACTGCTTGTCCATGTGCTCAAGAATTGCTTCGAGAAACAACGGAAGAAGAACTGATTCAAACACATAAAATCAAGAAGGAACAAGCCCAACAAATCGTGGATGGAATACCTATTGGAAGCCACATGCAACGTAGTTTTGGTTCAGTCATGGTGGAGATTCCCAAAGGATACTCAATAGATGCGATGCAGCTCATTGGAGTCGTCGAGCAGGCAATGAGTACTACATCTTATGAATTGCTAAAAAGACCCGATGAAGTAGATGTTGTACGAACAGCTCTTACAAATCCTCGTTTCGTTGAAGATGCTGTAAGGCTAATGATTCGGAATGTCGTCCAAGCCTTTCCTGACCTGCCAGATGAGATGGAGCTATACATTACTCAACGCAACGAAGAATGCATACACCGCCATGATCTTGTAGCCGAACAATCCCTCACGTTCGGTGAAGCTCGACGCGAAATCCATGAAAATGATTCTAGCCCTAATCCTGAATAATAAGCCGAAACGGAGTTAACACTCTTGGTGGAACTTGCGAAGTGGTGGCCAAGATATTTAGCAATTGTATCCCACTTCGGCTATAGCGTTGAAGAGGATCAAAAAGCAGCAGAAATCCTAAGCCAGATGCTAGGTGACAATGTAACATCCCTATCTAAGCTAGTAAAACAAGTCAAGTCAAGAAATGTCCTAATTTGTGGGGCAGGACCATCACTACCCTCTAACTTGGATCAGTGTATAAAACAAGGATTAATAGAAAACACTGTTATGATTTCTGCAGATGGAGCCACTAGCGCACTTTTAGAGCAGAAACTTCAACCAGATATTATTGTTACAGATTTAGATGGAACCATACCAGATATTTCTCTAGCCCAAAGACAAGGTACGACTGTAGTAATTCATGCACATGGAGATAATATCCCTGCCTTAAAACAACATGTACCTGATATGGTTCAATGTGCCATGACAAAGGGTGCCATTCTTGGTTCCACACAAGCTCAACCACGACCAGGAGTAATAAATTTCGGTGGATTCACCGATGGTGACCGTTGTGTCTTCATAGCAGAAGCACTCCAAGCCAAGACAATCGCACTCATTGGAATGGACCTCGGCAACACTATAGGCAAATATTCAAAACCTGAATTAGCAGAAGATGTCCCTGCAACACCTGTTAAACGAGAAAAACTATTGGCTGCAAAGGAGTTGCTAGAATGGTTGGCAACATGGAGCAAGAGTCGACTCATCAACCTAACTGGAGCACATACAAAGATACAGGGAATCCCAGACCAGTCAATAACTAAAACATTCTGGGATACACAAGCAGACTAGTAACCCTTAGTTCATGAAACACTTCAATATCAACTGCCAGCCTCAGGAGAATAGAGAGGAGAAAAAATAAAATGAAAATTCTATTGATAACAGGGCGACTAGCTGAGCCCCTTATTCGGCATGCATCACAAACGATAACTCCATATCACACATGTGATATCCTTGTTCTTCCCCAAGCTGTTGCTGCATTTCTCCATCCAAAATATGTGGCAACTCAATTAAAAAAGCGAAAACGAACAACCATTTATGATATCATCCTTCTCCCAGGAATGGTCTCAGGCGATACCACCCTTGTAAAAGAAGCGACCAATATACCATCATATAAAGGAACACGCCATGCAGCAGACCTTCCTCTCCTTCTCAATTTAATCACACAAGAAAAAGTGACACTCTCGACCACCAAACCTGCAGACAATGTCATCATCAAACAAAGAACCTCAATAGCAGTCAAAGAACTTACAGCAGCAGAAAGAAG
>JABXGU010000067.1 GCA_016550415.1 archaeon
ACCTTCCGCCATGTATAAAGGAACGGCAACTGACAACCCTTCTGGGATATTATGCAAAGCGATAGCGAATGCTAAAATCAATCCAAGTTCAATAGAGACAAGGCTTCCGCTCAAAGTAACAAGGCCTTCAGGAAAATTATGAAGGGCGATTCCTAAAGCCACCAGTGTTCCTGTTCTTCGCAGGGGCTTATCATAACCCATATCCTCTCCCTCTGAAGCAATTTCATCTTTATAATCGTGAGGAATAATAAAATCTAAGAAAGCCATGAAACACATTCCAGCCATGAATGCCAAAGTAACTGCTGTAAATGGAAGCTGATTCCCGCTTCCAAAAACTGCTGTTAATTCCTCCATTGCATGTGGAATCATCTCAAGGAAAGAAATACCAATCATTACTCCAGCAGAAAAGCCCATCAAAGCGCCTAAGACTCTTTGAGAAGGCTTCTCTACAAAAAATATTACAATTGCACCTAAACCGGTAGCTAACGCTGCTAATGAAGTAAGAGACAAAGCAAAAATAATTGTTTCAAAATTAGCCACCTCAACAATTCACCTCAACAATTCGAGTTTCACCACATCCCAAAACAGCAGCTCACAACTATTGATTCGAATAGTTCTAGCCCTTATAAAATTTAGGCATGCCTAAAAGTTTGTACTTGTCATACACTTCAGCTGCAAGAATGCATAAACAATGACATGCTAATACATAGCATTTCATGGACTATATGCATCAAAAAATAACAGCCGGTTGCGCAGAATCCATCCTTATATTGCCAATGACAAGCCTTTTCCTTTAATAACACCCAATATTTCTCAACTTCGATACGAGGATGTAAGAATTATGGAAAAACCTTGGCTAAAATTCTATGAACCAGGCACTCCTGAGGAAATTGATATCCCAGATATCCCTCTTTTCAAACTTCTCGAAAAAGCTGCTGCTGATTTCCCTGATAGCCCATACTGTGTATTCCTTGGAAACGAACGCACTTACAAGCAGGTTAACGAAGACGCAGATCGCTTGGCTGCAGCCCTTCATGATATTGGCATCAAACAAGGTGATGTTGTTGCATTGCTACTCGGTAATATGCCTCAGTTTCCAGTTGCATTCTTCGGTGCACTGAAAGCAGGAGCCATCCTCACACTCATCAACCCACTTTACCAGCCGCCTGAAATCGAGTTCCAGCTTAAAGATTCAGGAGCGAAGGCTATAATCGTAATTGACATCATGCACGATAACTATGCCAAAATCCGGGAAAACACCCCCATCAAACATACAATTGTTACTACAATGGCTGATGCATTTCCAGGTATGCGAGTAAGTTTTGAACTCCCTGATGTAGAAGGTTACCATCTCTATGGAGAAATTCTTGAAAAATCGGAGCCCAAACCTCCGAAAATAACGTTAGCATCAAAAGATACTCCTGCCGTGCTTCAATACACAGGCGGAACAACGGGTGTACCAAAAGGTGCAATACTCACACACAGGAACCTTGTAGCTAACGCCCACCAATGTGCGGCTTGGATTCCATTTGTTAAACGTGGTGAAAATAGACCCACACTCGCTGTACTACCATTCTTCCACGTGTTTGGCTTAACTGTAGCACTATTGAACACAACACTACTAGCTGGACCAGTCATTTTGCATCCACGTCCAGACTTTGATCAAATCCTCCGAGACATACCTAAATATCATGTGGAGTTCTTTCCTGGTGTTCCTACAATCTATGCAGCCCTTATCAACCGTCCAGACATCGAAGAACACGACCTAAGTTCCGTAACAGCATGCCTTTCTGGAGCAGCCCCGCTCCCCATGGCTGTAGCCAAACGCTTCGAAGAAATGGCAAGCGCGAACCTTGTTGAAGGCTACGGACTAACAGAAGCTAGCCCCGTTACCCATTGCAATCCTATCCAAGAGAAACCTCCCTTCAACAAGAAACGAGAAGGATCCATTGGCATACCAGTTCCAAGCACTATCGCCAAAATAGTCGACCTAGACACTGGAACTAAAGACCTTCCACCTGGACAAATAGGCGAACTCATCATCCAAGGACCACAAGTAATGAAAGGTTATTGGAATAGACCAGAAGAAACTGCCCACCAAATCCGTGACGGATGGCTATTCACCGGCGACATCGCCAAAATGGATGAAGACGGCTACTTCTACATCGTCGACCGTGCCAAACAAATGATTGACCGAGCAGGCTTCAAGATCTACCCGCGCGAAGTTGAGGAGGTTTTGTTTACGCATCCTAAAGTTGCTGATGCGGCAGTCATTGGTATCCCTGATAAAAGTCGGGGAGAGACGGTAATGGCGTTTGTAGTATTGAAGAAGGACGAGACAGTAAGTGTTGAGGAATTGAAGTCCTTTTGCAAGGATAAACTAGCTTACTATAAACGACCAGAGTTCATCGAGTTTCGAGAAGAGCTGCCGAAAAGCATGGTGGGTAAGACATTGCGACGAGTATTACAAGAGGAATGGCTGGAGAAGCAAGGCAAAGCTGAGTGAACCTCTAGTAAAATCGATATAGACCTCACATTTCAGGTAGAACGATACTTCATATCGTTTAAGTCAAGTTTGGTTTTACCTAGACTGGTGTACTAAGCCCAGCTTGACTCTGCGCAGAGATAATGCTGATGCTATTTTTCGATGCTCTTTACTGTGATGAAGCCGAGGCTTGAGATTACAAGACCTACTCCGCCAAACAAGACAAGGTGACCAAAAAAGACTGAGAATATCATGTAACCATTGAGTAGAGAGTAGGCAGCCCATGTTGTTCCTGCAGCGAAGATGATGCCACCAAATGATTCAAGCACTCTGTGAGTTGTGTCTCTGAAAATAAGGCGAAGAACAAGGACGATTAAGTTGATGATAGTAACTCCCAGGAAGAGGAGAAAGAAAGCATTATACAATACAGGATGTGGCGAGTTAGGCAACCAGAACCAGAAAAGCGGAGTGACCTGAGTGAATGTGAGGTCAAAAAAGAACAAAGAAAACTCACCGATTAGATTTGGAATGATTACAAAGAGGATGGCAAACATTATGAAAATTAGACCAGCTGTTACATAACCCAAAATGTCTGTATCTTCTTGCGTATTTTCTTTCACGGACATTACCTCCCTTTCACCTTTCTATTTTTTGGCGGCGACGAATCGAGTATAAAGCGATAATGATTATCAGCAAACCAACAATAAGTAGCATCAATGGACCAATCCACCACCAAAAGTTATAGCCAATAATCATTGACCATCCCAAGACAATGATGATAAGTCCGAAGATGACACCACAGATTGCTTCACCATAGGGAAGACCCATACATTCCTCTTCAGGACGACCTGATTCTCCGAAGCAACCCTCAGCCTTTGCACGTATTTTCTCTTCCCGAAGCGAATCACCGCATCTTGTGCAAAATTCAGCATCTTCTGCATTTTCTTTTCCACATTGGGCACATTTGACCATTGTTGGTATTTCCTTTTCAATTATTTTTGTTCCAGGAATGCACCCTTATAGATGATTCCCTTAGGTGTGTATCAACCTTAGGGTTCTTAAATTATAATGGTGTAAATCCTTAAGACAGCTCCTTTTGAGTTGGAGTGGAACATAACTGTCAGCACCGAGTATCTATTTGGTGTTTATCAATGAGAGTTCTCTTTGTTGAGCCCCCGAAAAAAACATGGTTTTTAATGGGTGAATACCTTCCGCCTCCCTATGGAATATTGTCCCTTGCATCATACCTAGAAAAACACAATAACTCAGTTGATATTGAAGTACTTGATTGTCAAGCTGAAGGCGTCGATTGGAGAGGTTTGGAGAAACGTATTGAAACCTTTAGACCAGATGTTATAGCACCTAGTGCCCTAGCCACATGCAATACTTTCACTGTATTGCGGACACTGGAAATCGCTAAAAAAGTTGATCCGACAATAACAACTGTTGTGGGGGGTCAGCATTTCACAGCGACAGCTCAACAAAGCTTAGAATTGTATCCAAATCTCTATGTTATTGTACGAGGTGAAGGTGAGCAAACATTTTCTGAACTTATTCAAGTTCTAGAAACGGAACAATCATTTTCAAAAGTAAGAGGATTATCATTTCTAAGAGAGAAAAATATCTTTCATACAGATGATAGGCCTCTAATTGAAAATTTGGATACTCTTCCCTTTCCCGGTTATCATTTTGTAAGAGAGAACATGAAAAAGTACCACTTTGCTATGATGGCGGGCAAAGACGCACCTTATGCGCTTATTGAAGGCTCCCGTGGTTGTGAACACCATTGTACCTTCTGTTCACAATGGCGATTTTGGAGGGGATGCAACCGTTCGAAATCTCCAAAGCGTATTGCTGAAGAATTTGAGTACTGCCACAAAGAATTTGGAACTAAATTTATGTGGCTAACTGATGACAACTTTGGACTAGGACAACGAGCTAGCAGACTTTGTGATGAGATAATAAATCAGGGATTAAGCACAGAAATTATGTGGTTCATGCAAGCCCGATCTGATGATATTATTGAACATCAGAATGTCCTACCAAAACTTCGTAAAGCAGGTAACTATTGGATTCTGGTAGGACTAGAGAGTCACAGTTCTGAAACCCTTAATGAATTCAATAAGGACATCGATCCCTCCAAGGCAAAACAAGCAATGAGTTTGCTGAAACAGAATGATATCTTCGCCCAAGCAACTATCATTATTGGGAACCGAAAAGACTCCCATGAGTCCCTCAATGAGCTCCGCAAATGGATTAACGAAGTCAACCCGGATATTTCGATTTTTATGATTTTGACCCCATTTCCTGGTACTGAACTCTATCAAGTAGCTTCACGAAATGGATGGATTGAAGAAGACAATTGGGGTGTCTATGATATGGTCCATGCTATTATGCCGACAGAAAAACTCTCCAGAGAAGAGGTCCAAGAAGAATTGTACAAATGCTATCGTGGATTTTATGGTTCTTGGAAACGCCGGATAACAGGGCTTTTTTCTACAAACGCCCTTAAGCGAAGAACCTACCGATACCTAATGCGTCAAGGAGTTTTGAAAGCCCTTAGGGGATTTTTCTAATAATGGCGTTACGGTATTCTCTTAATCAACTTCCAATTATCTTCCTTTTGATTTCTTTAGCAACACTCTGTCTCCTCCCCATACTCACATTCTACGCCCCAGTTGCCGGACAAGCCATCCCATATGAGAAACAAGTAGTGGGTACAATTTTCAGTATCATATGTGTCCTTGGCATATTGGCAGGAATTGTGCCTTCAAGATGTTCACAGCTTTTTCATTTCAAAAGAGAGAGAAAAGAGCCGATGAAGACTTCAAAAGCAACAGAATCACTCAAACCCCCAATAGTGACAAGAGGACACCATCCAACTTGTGGTCATTACTCCACCCATGTTCTTCAATTGGGTTCTACAATCCTTTGCACAGGCTGTACGGGGCTTGTCATAGGAGGACTAATAGCACTTGTTGGGAGTGCACTATTCTTTTTCCTTGGATGGACTCTCCCATTGATATTCGTATTTTATTGGTTTGGATTTCTGTGTGTAGTTGTCGGACTCTTACAGCATTTCCTATACAAGGCACTGAAAGTATTATCAGGATTTGTGCGGATAATTGTGAATGCGTTCTTCGTAATTGGAGTGTTTTTCCTTCTCGTTACCACTGTTGAAATTACACAATTCTTCGCTCTCGAGGTGTATCTTCTTTTGCTTATTGTCTACTGGATTTTCACGCGGATTATGATGTCTAAACGTGAGCATCACTTGGTTTGCACTGAATGTGGTGACCAAGCTTGTCATCTTTCAAAGGCATAGTGTAGCTGCCTTTATGCTTCTTGTTTTCGGCGACGATTAATTGAATATAAAGCTCCAGCAATAATCAATACGCCAACTATTCCTAGGAGGATAGGTCCGGTATAGGCTCCAATGAGCTGGAATGCTGGAACGAAATAAGAAATCGCCCATAGGATAATGAAGAACCCTAAGAGAAGGCCGCATATAGCACCTCCATAGGGAAGACCGAAGCATTCATCTTCTGGAGCACCTGGTCCACCGAAACAATCGGTACGAGTCCCTCTTGATTTTTCCTTTGCATACAATGCAGCTCCGCATTTTGCGCAAAAAGCTGCATCTTCTTCATTATTTGCACCGCAAGTCTGGCACGTTACCATCGATAAAAACCTCTGTGAGTGATAATATCAAAGTCTTGGCTTTAAAAGTTGAGGGTTCCAATATAATCAGCGAACAATGGTCTTGCATAGATTAGTAGGGAGAAGCATTAATTTTTAGGGTAAAAGGGAGAGTAGCTGTAACCACATCGCTCTATTTGGTGATTTCAATGAAGAATAAAGTTGGCATCATAATTGCACTAATTAGCGGTATCATATTGATTCTTGGTGGCGTAGCTAGTGGCGTGGGTATTTATGCCCTAATACCATGGATTGCTTCAGTCTTGGGATTTCCTCCAGAAATAATAGCAATCATTAATCTTGCCATACTGGTCCTAGACTTCATTGCCGGTCTCGGTGGCATTGCAGTGATTATTGGTGCACTATTGGTTGCTAAGGAACGGATAGGAACTGGCAAACTACTTATCGGTTTAGGAGCAGGCATGGGCCTCATTGGTTTCATATTCTTAGTTCTAATAATGACCCTGACAGGCGCTCCAATAGTATCCTTATTACCCTTTGTATATTCATCGCCAGGGTTACTTGGTGGCATATTATCCATCCTTGCCCGTTTC
>JABXGU010000618.1 GCA_016550415.1 archaeon
CAGTGCAGCAAAATGCTTTCTAATCGTTTTGATTATTAGCAAGTATTCTTCGTCTTCTGTTACTATTCCTTCCCAGCGATAAATGGCATTTTGCCTAAGAACACCTACACATGCCGCCAAGCGTTTTTCCACTAGCTGATACGCAATTTCCTTAGCTTCAGAATGGCTACCCACTGCAACAAAGACAAGGATGCTATCAGAAGACATGATATCCACTACTCTTTATCATCGACCTTAAACCAGTGCTCTTAAACACTTCTCTTTCCCAGTTGCATCAAAATTATATACTGTAGCTGTTCTCTTTGGAAGACTACCCGAGGATGTGCTGATGTTACAGCTTGATTTTCTCCCACTACTAATACCCTGGCTAATCATCTTGATTCCCTGGATGATTCTATTCATACTTGACTCAACCATCCAATTAGAGAAGTATGGGATAGAAGTTGGACCTTTCATGCTTATGGCTCGAACTCAGCGCTTCAACAACTTTCTGGATCGTGTAGGTAGGTGGCATCCTCGTGCGTGGCGGTATATTTGGTCTGGTTTTGTAGGTGTCTGCTTCATTTTCTCAATATTTGGATTCTACTTCTTGACCGTCAATTTGATAGAATTTCTGCGAGCATTTTTCCAGGTTCCCGATGCTACACCTGGACCAATTGTGCCATTAGTACCCGGCATCACTATGTCCTTCTCGTTCTTCCTTGTACTACTCATTCCCCTTATCATCTCAATTGTAGCCCATGAAATGGCTCATGGAATTGCCGCCCGCGCAGACGAAATCCCTGTAAAGAGTTCAGGAATCTTTGCACTGTTGTTCCTCTTTGGTGCATTTGTTGAGCCTGATGAGGAATACGTTAAAACAAAGACTACGCGGCGAGCCAGAGCTCGCTTTTTTGCTTCAGGCTCAGCAGCAAATCTGTGCGTAGCTCTTCTCGCATTTGTACTTGTAACTGCATTAGTTGTACAAGTACCTCAAGGTGTCATTATCAGGGATGTTGTACCCGGAACTCCTGCTGATGGTGTCCTTTCACCCTTAACGGTCATAACTAGAATGAATAATACCGCTATAGAAAATGCTGATGACCTTGGTGCCTTCCTAGACAGCGCACATCCAGGAGATTTCGTAATATTCATTATTAATGGTGTTCAGGTCAACATGACTTTAGGATCCTCTCCAACGAACTCATCAACTGCTTATATGGGCATATATCTATCAGATTACTATCCATTAATTCCTCCATTCCAATATCTAGGTCCTGCTCTCAACTACGGATTCATAATAAACACACTCTGGCTATACGTGATTTCCCTAAGCCTTGCTATCATGAACCTCCTACCAATCCCACCTCTTGATGGTGACAAGCTTTTCAAGGAACTCATTGATGCCACCATTTCACTTGAGCGAACCAGTGGAAGAATACTACTCTGGGGACTAAGAATTTCTGCGCTTGTCCTCCTCATACTGAATATAGTCTTCACAATCATAACTCCTGGGCTTCTCCTTCTCTTCTTCGGGTAGTCACAGGAAATCTACAGAATTTAGAAGATGAGTCTTATCATGTGTTCACAGTGGCAAAAAGAACAATGCAAGATGTGCGGACGCCCAGCAATTGTCATTAGACCATATTCTGGTGAAATTCTTTGTGAACACTGTTTCCGTGAATCTATAATGGAAAAAGCTCGTAAAGCTATCTCGAAGTGGAACATGCTCCAGCGAACAGACCGTATCGCAGTAGCTGTATCTGGTGGCAAAGATAGTGCCGTATTACTTTCTGTTCTTGTAGAGATTCAAAGCCGGTTCCCCAAATCAGAGATAATTACAATTACATTAAACGAGGGGAAAGCTGAGGATCGAGAGCGTAACCAAATTGTAACCAAGTTGACCCGACAATTTAGTGTAGACCACATATTTTCATCTTATCAAGAGCTTTTTTCTGTAACCCTTGATGAAGTTGTAGCCAAAGCCCGTGAAAAGGACTCACCACTTTCTCCTTGCGCATTTTGCGGTGTTTTAAGGCGCCAAGGACTTAACATATTGGCTCGAAAAATTGATGCTGATAAACTCGCTTTAGGGCACAATCTCGATGACGAGGTTCAGTCAATGTTGATGAATCTTATACGTGGAGATTTACAGCGTCTTGCACGTTCTAGTCCTGTTCAAGAAACAACTCTTCCCCAACTAGTCCCACGCATTAAACCGCTTTACTATATCCCAGAGGAAGATATTGACCTCTACGCAAAGTGCTTGGAACTCCCCTCGCAATCCAATCCGTGCTCCTACCGTGAGCAGTCACTCCGCTCAGAAATTCGCGCTTGGCTAAACTCATTTGAAGAACGTCATCCTGGTACCAAATATAACCTCTATGCAACAATCTCAAGAATAATTACCGCATTACAAAGCCAACCCCAAGAGGATATTGGTATATGTAATACATGCGGTGAACCAACATCACGAGACATATGTGCCACATGTAACCTCTTAAAGGGATTAGGATTAAGGTCCCAATAGGGGAATTAGGAAAGGCGGACGGCGAGCCCCAGCGCTCGTCAACCTTCGCCGCTGTCGTGCTCAAAGTCAGGTCTCAGACCCGGATCTCGGAAGCATCCACAGTGTGGGCTTACGCTGCTCCCTCCCGGGTCTCGCTGGGTTCACCCACCAGAGGCAGTTCAGCCCTTCCTACGAAAAGCCTACCACCACCAGCGATCCTCCGAGGCGGATCGTCACAGCCACGAACAGCGAGTCGTACAACGGGTTGGGAAG
>JABXGU010000619.1 GCA_016550415.1 archaeon
CGTCCAGGGGGCACAATTCGTGGATTTTGGTCCGTATTCAAGCCATCTCCAGGGATAGGATGGGGGTCATCTCCAATATCAAAAGGGCTAACGTTATCGGGACCAGTGTAATCGGAATAGTAATTCAGATTAATGTTGTTGTTTGATCCTTGATAGTGATCGATAATATTGTGGGGATTGAATTCAAAGATATTGGATTCAATTGTGTTGATGCCACTGTCAATATAAAAGCCGATGTAGGTATTGTCACCTAGCGTGTTATTAGTGATTGTATTAGTATGACTCGTAAACGTGATTTCCATGCCGATATAGTTGTGTTGACAGAGATTGCCTTTAAGGTGGTTATCGGTTGACCAGAGAAGGGAAACGCCATATCCTGTATTATAGGTGCAGGTATTGTTTTCAAGGGTGTTGCCATAGCCTAGGGAGCATAGGATGCCATATTGATTTTGTGTACAGGTATTGTTGAGTAATTCTGCGTGGGTTACATTAGAGAGGAAAATTCCTGCACCACTTTTGGCACCGTATAATTGACAATTTTGAATGGTAAAGTAAGTATCTGTCGTGTTGTAGATTGCAATACAGTGGTCTGCTTGGTCTGTGGCGTTTATATCAAGATTTTCAATGCGGTAGGGAGCGGGTTGAGTTCCTGAACCAAACCATCCCATCTCTAAGGCAGTGTTGGCAAAATCGGCATCTGATAAAATTTCAATTGGGGGATCTGGTGAGGCGAGAAAATGTTCGCGAATCAACCACCCTTGTCTATCTCCGCCGCGGAATGTCCACCCTGCAATGGCTAGTCCGCCCGTACTGACTTTTATGATATCTCTGCCACGGTCTTCCTCTGAAGCAGTATGAACGCGTTGGCGTTTGACATTCCCATAAGAATCCAAGTGGAGAATCCAACAATCACCGAGGGGCTCACCAAAGCTTTGTGTGATACCGGTAAGATACAAATCACCAGTGCTATCGAGCTCGATTCCGTAGGCTGCGTCACTTCCAATCCCCCCATAGGTCCGATTCCAAAGGAAATTGCCATCAGCATCCGTTCTTACTAACCAGATATCTGCATCACTGCCATAACTTGTTGAATACCCACACATTGCAAAGCCCCCATCACTGCACTCCACCATGTCATAGAAGATATCCTCACCAGTTGAACCAGAATTATTCGCCCATAGTTGATTGCCATCAGCATCCGTGCGAACTAGATATCCATCGACACTCCCTCCCACACCAACCGTAGTATAGCCTGCTAGCGCAAAGCCACCAGTGCTGCACTCAACGAGACTGAAACACCGTTGCCGACCAGTTCCTCCATATAACTTGGTCCAGTCCTCGGTCCCATTATCAAATACTCGAAGCAGAAGCATTTCATGGGGAGGGCCAGCGCTCCAGAAACCATTTGTGCCTCCAACAGCATAGCCGCCTGTACTGCATTCAATTACCTTGTCGCCATAATCGGGATAATTATTACCATAATGGTCGCTCCAAATCTCAGTTCCATCCTCATCAATACGGACTAACCACACATCATCCCAAACTTGTCCTGCGTATGATCCGGTGGTATATGTTAGACTTGACCCAGAGAGCAGATATCCGCCGCCTGAGCACTCAATAACACAAAGACCAGAATCTCTGTTTGTTCCACCATATGTTTTATTCCAGAGTGCAGTTCCATCAGCATCCGTGCGAACAAGCCAATAATCAAGGTCGGACCCTCCATAGCTTTGAGAGCCCCCGAAACAGAGAAAATCGCCATTACTCGCTTCAACAAGACTCTCAAATAAATCCGGACTGGTCCCGCCATACACTTTTTTCCATTGCGATTGAATTGCAGGTAAAGGAGGGATGAAATGATTATCACTGGACAAAAATTTGACTGTTTCTAAGGGTTCGGTTATTTTTAGATTTGGAGTATTAGAACCAAGTTTTTTTGTAGGAATCCCTAGAGTCCAATTGAGTGTAAAGGGTAACAGTAGGAAGATAAAACTTGAAATGATTAACAGTGATTTGAGGTTCCTTTGACTCTTGGAAGAAATCAGCTGAAAAGTATTGAACAGTGGCATAGCCCATTCCCTACCTGCTGCCCTCTATTGCTTGTGAAGAAAAAGCCACTATGAAGCCTAGAATTGCTATTATCCTTGTCTACTCTGTCCGGTTGCCAGTATAGTCCCTCCATGCAACTTAAGACAGCGTGTATAGACAATAATAGTAAGTTAATACGTGACTAATAAATAGGATGGGTTTGTTTTAGTGATTGGTTGATGAAATCAACGAATTAGTTAGTTATATTGCAAGCAGACTAGCTTTTTTAGAATCGTTCCATTATTGGTTCGTATTCTTTGAATAGATAGCGGGATATTACATATCTTTGGATTTGGCTTGTTCCTTCATAGATTTGGTAGAGTTTTGCGTCGCGAAAGAGTTTTTGGATGGGGTATTGCTGGAGGTAGCCTTTGCCGCCATAGATTTGAAGGGCGTCCGTGACGATTTTCATGGCGTCTTCGGCCCCGATGAGTTTAGCACAGCTGGAGACGACGTTAGCGATATTACCATCTGCTCGTTGATCTACCATCCAGGCAGCTTTCCAGGTGAGAAGTCGTATAGCCTCGATGCGTGCATACATATCTGCGACCATCTCTTGGATGGCTTGGAAACTGGAAATCTTATGACCAAAAGCGTCGCGTTGTTTGGCATAATTAATGGCAAAGTCCATCGCCGACCGAGCTAGCCCCGTAGCCATTGCCCCAATTGCAGGTCGGGTATTCATAAAAGTCATCATCGCAAGGAGGAAGCCTGTTCCTTGCCCTCCAAGCAGATTTTCCTTGGGTACACGCGCATTACGAAGAATAACAGCTGCAGTATCGGAGGCACGGTGTCCTAGTTTTTCCAAGGGTTTACCAGTAGCTACCCCTTTTGTATCTGCGGGGACGATAAAAGCACTTAATCCAGCATGCCGTTGAGTTCCTTTTTGTCGGGCAAATATTACGAAGAGATCAGCATGATTGCCATTAGTAATCCAGAACTTATTTCCGTTAATGACAAAATCATCCCCCTCTTTCTCATAAGTGGTTTGAATGCCTGCCACGTCTGAGCCCATTCCGGGTTCACTGGTAGCAAAAGAAACAAGCTGTAAGTCCTGAGTTAGTGGTCGAAGCCATGTTTCTCGTTGTGTATCGTTTCCTCCGAGAATAATGGGCATAGCACCCAAATCATTCACATAAATTGAGGTCGTCATACCAGCACAGGCTGCAGCCATTTCTTCAACCACAAGAACTGATTCGAGTGAACCATACCCGGATCCACCGAATTGCTTTGGAATAGCCAGATTCATCAACCCAGCTTTATGGGCTTTGGCAATAACTTCACGCGGAAACTCACCGGTCTGATCATAATGCATTGAAACCGGTAACAGCTCATCTAAAGCGAACTTCCGCGCCCGCTCACGCAGCTGTTGCTGCTCCATGGTTAATTGAAAATCAATCATAAAACGTCACAACCTCAACAAGTAACAAACTGTCCACCTATTTGAGTGGACCCCTCTTTCTATTGAACTACCCAAAGCCTTAATCACCA
>JABXGU010000620.1 GCA_016550415.1 archaeon
AATTATGGAAGTCGCGACCCGCAGCTCCCATGATGATTACACGCGTTCTTGCCATTCTTAATCACAACCAGTAGTTGGCACGAGGGTATCTTCTTAGTAAAAGCATTACGTTTCATCAGAAAGCCTGGCCTTATGTGGTTGGCACCTCTAACCATGTTTACTAATTTGTCGAGAATTTTGATTTTGCGCCATCAAAAAAACGGTATTTTATAACTTGCGAGCTCCTGAGGTTCAGAAACCTTGTAAAATCCTGCTACAAACAATTAAAAGGCTCAAATTGCTTGCTTCTTGATACTGGAGGTGTTTCCATGCGGGGAAAAAATGGAAAAAGTATCCTCCTAATTGGCTTAAGGCTAATCAAATTCCTCTTGGCTCCTTTCCTCAGAAGGTAGCAACGAGGATTACTTTAATGCACTTGGGGTGAAGTTGTTTTTACCGTGGGGGACTTCATCCCTGTGATTTTTCTTTAAAAGTGTCCTTTCCCAAGAGGGTAATGGCTTAGAGGGTTTTGCATTGATGGTTGAGACAAACTTTTATAACTTCAGGCTGTGAACGTGCTTCTACCAGAGGTCGTACTAAAATGATGGAAAGAAGTCTAGCTTATGACCGTGCAATTACGATTTTCAGCCCAGAAGGTCGCCTATATCAGGTTGAGTATGCGCTAGAAGCGGTGCGTCGTGGAAAAACCGCGATTGGAGTAAAAGCTGCAAATGGTGCTGTGATTGGCGTCCATAAAGAAGCCACTTCTCCCTTGATGGATTTAGAGCAAATTCAAAAGATCTACGTGGTGGACAAGCATATTGGATGTGCAATTGCCGGACTTCATGCTGATGCTCGTGTTCTAGTTGATTATGCCCGCGTTCAAAGCCAGATCAACCAGATTACTTATGGCGAACCCATCGATGTTGAAGTACTTACAAAAAAGGTCTGCGACCTAAAACAGAACTACACCCAAGTTGGTGGTATCCGTCCCTTTGGTGTCTCCCTCTTGATTGCTGGGGTGGATTCACAAGGCCCCCAGATATTCACTACTGATCCCTCTGGTTCCTACTGGAGCTGGCGCGCAACAGCTATTGGGTACAATTCTGAAGCAGCTCGGGAATATTTAGCGAAAAATTACAAACCCGCAATTAAGCTGATGCCTACAGCTGTGAAGCTGTGCATCGATACCCTTCGGCAGGTTGTTGAAGAGAAGCTCGATGAGGAATCAATGGAAATTTCCATTGTCGATACCGAGAAACGCGTCTTTACTCAGCTTACCAACCAGGAAATTCGCGAGCTTCTCGCTTAATTGGTGAATAGCACGACAAACTGAATCCTAAAAAGACTCCTGAATATGTTACAGAGGGTTATTCAAAATCCCACTCCTCTTCGTCTTTCTTGTCCTTCTTCTCCTTGCCTTTCACTCTTTGGATTTGACCATGTAGTGGCCGGTCAATACGGAGTATATGATCCGCAGCATTTTGGACGGCAACACTAAAACCAGGTTCAAATCCAATCGCAATGGTTTCGAGACCATGTTCTCGTGCACGCCGAAGGATTGGTGCTGTCCGCGCATGGCGGCTAAACACAACTAAAAGTTTAGTTGCATCACCTAAGACAAGGTCCATCGATTCCATAGCCATGTGGAGATGGACATCTGTGGAGGTGACAACGGGGGTAAATCCGCTGTTGGAAATTGCTTCCAGTAACTTTGTGCTAGCGCGTTCGTTCAAATAGACCTTTGCAACACCGATCTTCCCCAAACCCTCAATCTGGTTCTTTAAATCGTCTAATCGCACATCAAATTCGCGACGCAGAACATTCGGGCCATCGATGAGTAACGCGACCCTTCCCGAGCGTCGTAACCTCGTCACTAGACGAATGAGGCTTCGAATACGTCCGGTCCGGGATGACATAGGTGGTCCAACTCAGTTGAGCTGATATTGTATTCAATGGAGGATAATTGTTCTTTTCTCAATCCTCCGTGCTTTCCCTTATGTCTTTTGTTTTAGATACGGAAAGTTTAACTGCCTGTCTCATCTGTAGCCAGAAGGGGGCTAACCATCATGAAACAAGTCATCGCTCAAGAAAAAGCCTGGGACATGATTCGCGGAGTGAAAAGTGCTGGTGGACAAATCGCTTCAGCTACGATTCATATTCGCATCTCCGAAAGCAAGAACACAACAGCATTCAAAGACACCGTTAGCGCCATCCTAGATGAAGGAATAGCCCAACCACGAGGTCGCGCTGTAATAGTGTGGGGTGAACAGGCTGCAGACATTAGTGATGTTGCCAACCTCTGGCTACATTACGGGGTGGTCGAATCCTCTGACATCTTATCCACCTGTCGTAATCTCGCTGGGAAAGCTGGGTTTGGAGAGACAGGGCGGATCCGACTGACTTGTGTTTTAGAATTTTCTGAGCGGAATCGAGTTGTGACCCTTCATGATTTAGCTTATCCTGCACGTGGAGGTGAAGCTGTAGCAGACACGATTGCTCTTCGTCCCTACAAAGCCATTAGTGATAAGGG
>JABXGU010000621.1 GCA_016550415.1 archaeon
ATAGGTCCACCATCACCATTGCCATTACCATTACCATCAGGTATAGGTCCCTTTGGTAAGAAATACCACCAAGCCCCAACAGTACCAATGACAATAATGACTATTACCGCAATCACGATGATGCCTTTTCGGCTTAGTATAGAGGTTTTTTCAGCCATATGTAAAACACACTCTAATATTCTCAATGTCATAGTGCCAACACTATGACATTAGGGTTCTAGCAGGAATATCCGAGTCCCTCCTTTTACCTTTTCCGTTAGTGTACCATAATATTGATACTTAGAGCATCATTTGAACTTACATTAAGTCAGCCAATTGAATTACAAGATGGCTAAAGCAATCTACAGGCTAGTTTGTTGGTCTCCGACGCATGAAGACAAATACAATCACAGCCACCACAACCACCACAACAACACCACCCGTAATAGCCATAACGACCTCAATGGGAAGAGGCGGTGGCGGAGTTATAGTAGAACCAGGAATTTCAACCGAAATACTTTCAACATTACTCCATGCGCTCTGAGCACCTAGGTTATCCACTCCACACACTCGGAAGTAGTAGGCTCCATCAGTTAATCCTGATATAGCATAATTTAATTCCGTTGTATTCTGTTGATCCAAAATCACTGAGAAATCACTTGTATTCGACATTTGAAGAGCATAATGGTCAATCGAACCATCTGGGTCATAACTAGAGGTCCACATCAGTGTGAAGTTCCCTGTCTCAGAGATGTCATCCAATTCTCCTAGCTCAGGAGCGGAAGGCGCTTGTTGGCTGACACTAAATGAATAAAGCGGCGAAGTTTCCTCATATCCTGCATAATCAGCGGATGTGATCGCAAAGCGGTATTCACCAGGCAGAGTGAGGTAAGTGTAATATCGATAGCTATCACCTCCAGCTCTAGACATGGGTTGAGATGTGTAAGGACCACCTGCAAGAGAGATGTTAATCGATACGAACAGAATGCCACTGAAAGGATTAGTCACACTAGCATAGATGAATACAAGAGTTCCTATCATTGCAGTTGCAGGATAGTCAACGTCTGAAATAGAAGGGGCTTGTGCATTACTAGTAAACACGCGAATAATAGCAGTCTCTCCATCTGCCACATCCAGGGAAAATCGAATTAACCAGGCATCAGTGCCATTCACTGTTTCAAGGACCGCAGCACCACTGCTTCGATACACCTCGGGTCCCGAAAGTGGCTCAACCAAAATATCGACAATTTGGTCTGTCACCGAATAACCCAAGGTGTTACTCACTGAAAAGTAAGCACCGATATCAGGGTCCACATATTGTAATGGTGTACGATTAATGTCGAGAGCATTGATGGGTTGAGAAAGATTCAGACCCTGCCAACTCCAAGAGATCAGCTCATAATTTGTGAAGTTCAAAGCACGTAATGCCCGTTGCCCATGAGAATAGACGGGATCATACATACGAACTGAACCCCCTGCAGGACCTGTTTGAATCCAGTAGGTATTGTTGACTATATTGACTAAATCAGCGTGAAGATGCCCACTAAGATAGACACTTACATTATAGGTATCAAAGATTCGCTGAAGTTCATCGCGTTCCCATTGTGTTAGAAAATAATCGAACGTTTCTGGGTTCATAAGTGGGGCGTGTCCACCCAAAATTTTTAACTTCGCATTACTTGCCGCAAAATCTCTTTCAATCCACCCAAGTTGTGTGTTGTTATATTCATATGGACTATGATGTGAATTCGCCATCACAATATAGATATCTGGGCCCAGATTTAATGTATAATAGTCAGTGTCGAAGTGTCTGATGTATACTGCATAGTTATCTCCAAGGCGGTCATGATTTCCTGGACACACTATAAAAGGCACCCGAGAGTTGTGCATCAGTTCCTTAAAGTCCTGCAAGTAAGCATAAGTTCCTGTATCAGCCAAGTCTCCAGTTACAACGATTAAGTCAGCACCTGCCATAGCAGCCTGATAGAGACTATTTCGGATTGAACGTATTTGATCTTCTAAGCCTTGACCAACGTGAGTATCAGTAATATGATAGATTAAAGGATCGGTGGGAAATTCATAGCGTACATGAATGGCATTCCATTCAATCAAAATTTGCCAATTTAGCCCATCAGAAATTGTCACATTCAAATCATAGAGGTCGGTTTGACAAGTAACAGGAATGGTGATATTTAATCGCCAGAGAGCTGTTGAAATATTGTACACAGGAGGATCATTTGATAGCGAGTAACTCCGGTATTCACGATATAGAGAAACATCCCATGTTGTAATATTACTTGGCGCTCTAATTTGAAGTTCTACTTGTGATCCATTTAGGATAATTGCAGGCATGTGTTGCCTAGGATAGACTATTTTTCCATCAATCGGAGCAGGTAATTGAATGGGAACTGCTGCCGTTTGTGGAATAGTTTCAGTGTGAGAAATCGGAGGATTCACACTAAGAAATGAAATGCACATAAACAAAAAGAATCCAACAACAAGAGTATGAAATAATCGATCTCTAATCATGAAATTTCCTCAGCTCAACCTAATATTAGCACGTATTAAGAATATTACTGAATTTCAGTTTACACGTTAAAGTCATCGGATAAACTACAAATTTCGAATGAATGTTTTAAAGGAAACAATCCCAAAACCTAAAATAAGAGTTATATTTAATCTCACTCAACCTTTAGAGGATTTAAAAATCCTGCAGGTGAAAAAAAATCTTGAATCGAAAAATTTTAGGCCTACTATTCTTGACAATGTTTTTCCTTGGCACAACGTCTTTCTTTGCTGCAACCCCACAACACGTCGCTGCTGATGTTCCTATCCCTGCGGGTACAGGAACAATTCTATTCATTACGGGGTATGGTATGGGCACAACTCTTCTGTCCAATCTTACTGAAGACCTTGTAGCTTTGGGATATACAGTGATCAACGGAACAACGGTCAATGCTAGTATATTGGCTGGCGTTGATGGTCTAGTTATGGCAAGCCCATATGGTGCTGAAGGAATCGAAGGCTTTAACGCCACCAACGCTCCTGCTGTGCGAACCGCTATTAAGAATTGGTTCGATATTGGAGGTAAATTCCTTTGGCTGTCAGGCGATTCTGACTATGCGGGTGATGTCTGGCACAACCAAAATGTCACTGCAATCTTATCAAATATCGGTAGCCGATTACGCCTTGAAATGAACTCAATTGAAGATCCCCAATCTAATTGTGCTTCAGCTTATCGTGTTGCGGCCAACGAAACAGAAAGTAATGCAGTTGCCGACATCATCAACACAGGAATCACCGACCCTATCTTATTCCACGGACCATCCTGTGTTTATGCACTCGATCCATCCAACACTCCTGTCGCCTTAGAAAATGTTACAGTCCCTGGTGTCTATCCAATTATTAGCACTAGCGAAGCCGGTCTTATCATCGAAGCCAATCCACTTGTTACCTCTGTAGTCCACAAAGAGGGCTATACAGGAAGCTGGGTTATGATGGCTGCGGAGCAATGGGCTGGACCCTACGGTAACAACACAATCATCCTTAGCGGTGCTTCACCCTACGGTGACTATCAACCCATGTACACTGATTCCTACTACAGCGTTGCACTTGATGGCGAAGCTTTTGTTGTTCAGGCAATTGATTGGGGTATGAACCCAACTAATCGCCCTGCCCCTGGTGCACCAACTGTCTTTGACTACGATGTTGACTCCCCCTATTTCATTGGTGATTTCGATCTCAACTGGACAGTCGCAACAGATCGAAAGGGCTTCCCTGTGGTTTCATATGACATCGAAATTGCCACAGATTCTGGCTTCACAGATGTAATCGACTCATCCACTGAAACCACAAATGAGTACACCGCAACTTTTGCTGTACCCGGCGATTACTATATCCGGGTTCGAGCCACCGATGATTTGAGCCTGGACAGTGCATGGAGTGCCACGGAGACAATCCGGTTCATCGCACTTCCTGCGCCTCCGATTCCGGGATTCCCAATCGCGGCAATCGCTGTTGGAGCAGCAATGGCACTTGGCGTAGGCGCCTATTATCGTCGTCGGAAGCGGTAACTCCGCTTCCCACCCTTTCTTTTTTTAATATACTAAGATATTCTTATAGCCATTTGTTATTTTGTTTTATTAATAGTCAATATTAATCGTTTTTTATTAGATGTTATGACATTATTACTATAAAAACCACTTATGGTTTTACGAATTTTTTTCGGTATAAAAGTATCCCTGCTATGATGAGTGTGATATACCCAAATCCAAACAGCCAGAGTATTGCCGCAAATAGAAACATCAGATGTGTTAGTAGGAAGCTAACGTCACCGCGATTTTGTGGAAGACGATATATTTGTAGAAAGGCAATTGCAGCGAGCAAGCACCAAAGGAAAAGGAGGACATTACTATAGCTCCAGATTAGAGTTAGATTATAATACTGTTGTAGTCCCCACGCAGGATCAGCAAACACGTTGATATTGCTTGTTAACCAAGTAAAATCAGCTAAACTAAGCAAAAGCAATGCAGGCACTCCTATAATAATTGCGTAATAGGACATGGGATTATTGTATTCATCCTCAATCCTGACAAATAATAGAATAAGCCCTGGGACTGCAATCCATATAGCGAGAACGCTTAATAAATTTAGTACAGAAGCGGCTACAACGGGGAGGGGGAAAAATCCGTTTATGAGCCACTTAAAGGCGAGAATCGAATAGCAGGTGAGTAATAAAGCCCCAAGCTGAGCCAAAGTAACTTTGCGAGCGTGATTGAAGAAACCACTTAGAT
>JABXGU010000622.1 GCA_016550415.1 archaeon
AGTGTCTCGATGTCTCCAACAGGCGCCGACACAAAGGCGACTTCGCCAGATTTCTGCTGGGCGGTATAATCGTTGACGAAGAAAGATTGGCCTCCAATCAGTTTCAGTCCAATGGTTCCAAGTATGCTTTTCTCACGCCGTCTTGTTTGAACATCGATGTTTGGGTGCATGTAGGTCATGGCGCCAGCTTCTGCAGTTACCGACTCGTTGGGCTCCAAGCTGATGACGAGCATTGAGTATGAGGGCTTGTACTTGATCTCATACTTCAAGGTTTCTCACCCATTCAGCAAATTTCCTGCAGTCTATCTCAGATCCCCTAATTTGTACGTTTATATAGGTTTCCTTTACGTGCCCTACTCAATTCATAGAGCAGTGCGCGCGCATATCCGACTGGTTCTTTGATTGTTTGTTTAAGAGAATATCTAATGTTGCAGTTTATTGGTGAAAAAAGAAGAAAAGAGGGGATTATGGGGTTAGGTTGGGTTTCTTCTATTGTTTCAATAGCGTAGTAGTGGATTACCAACCTGTTGGATAATCAACTAGTTCCTCAAAGCGGATTAATGCCTCATCTATCACTGGAGGATCAGCATGGCTACCTGGGTCTACTGTATATTCTCGATAGTATTCTGAGCGACCAGCATTGTCAACTGCTATTCCATAACTGTATGCATGCGGTGGAATTATGACCGGGTCTTGAGCTCCATGTACCGATATTACGGGAATAGTTATGTCAGGATAGCACACGGCAGATAATCTCTCATAGGCCTTTGGTTTATCATCAACCGTACCACCACATGCAGCCTCCATATCCTCTTTGGACAGCAAAACGAAAGCCTGTACCTCTGGGGGCAAGAATGGGAACATTGGATCATTAATAAGCGCTACTGTACCTAAGTAAATATCGGACGAGTTTTTTGCACCAACAATATCGAGTACTCCATCATAGAGTTCTGGGTATTTTTCTCCAAGCTGCAACACGATGCCTCCACCCATTGAAATCCCAACAAGGAGGACTTTGCCTGTAACGCCGTAGTTGTTGATGACATACTCTGTCAATTGATGAGTACGAATCATGCCCTCCTTAACTGACCATCCTCTCTCACCATAACTGGAGGCTGCATAGGCAAAACCTTGCTCAATCAAGCTAAGGACCATACTAGTATTTTCGGAATTTACGACACTATCCATTTGGAATTGCGCATCGGGGTACCAGAATGCACTCATGTACCCATGACATCCAACGACCAACATTCCATTCCACTCATCAGGAATGCGGATGACATAATTTGCTCCTCCAAGTGTGCCAACATACTGAGTGTATCCATCTTCTTCAGTGACGACGGGTTTTTTTGCTTGGACTGTTGCCATTAATGGGCTAACAATTATAGCTAAAGCTACTAAGGTGATTAGAAATGATGAGATTTTCTTATTCGTTCCTTATCACCTCCTTTTCTAGCTTTTAACCTGGGGGGATGGTAATCCTTGATAATCTGCAGGATTCTCTCCCCCTTATCCCTCTCAGAGTGAGAGTTCAAATAAGTTGTATTAACGATTTATGGAAGATTTCTCTATCAAATTGAAAATAATCCATTTGAATCATTTACCAATACAATAATTGAGTAGACATTAGAACTGTGCATAGCTCATCTATTATGATGTAAGCTAGAGCAGATAGAATGTATCAAGGTGAAGACTCAATGAGGTAATTATTTTTTCAACAGCTGGGACAAAGAATGTGCGCGCGAGGTGCGCGGACGCGACGAGCTATTTTTGGCTGCTAACGACAAAGAGAGTAGACTTAGACGATTCTGAAAAGCTCATGGAATATCTAGCTTCGAAAGATCGAGTAATGACTGCTGGCACAGTCTAGCTGACATCTCCAACCACTAGCTGTCTAAGTCAGCAGTTCAATCCGGACCAAGTCCAAACGCGCAGAGAAGAAG
>JABXGU010000068.1 GCA_016550415.1 archaeon
AATCCATTATTGGAATTCCTGTTTAACAGGATTCCTCAGAGGATATTGAGCCACCAATTGCTATTCGATGAATAACCGCATCTAAAAAAGGATGAGAAGGTGAACTAGTATGAGTTCACCTTTGTCGGCGCTGACGGACAAGGATGCCTACACCAATTGCACTAATTAATGCTAAGATAATGGCTTCGATTGGGAATCCAGGAATTGGTGGCAGAGGAGGTGTGGTAGGAATGACGATAGTTTTTGTTGCAGATGTTATTGGTAGTCCAAATACTTGCGTGCTTGTATCAATGTCCCCTGTAGCATTCAAAGCTGTGACGCGGACATGGTAAGTGGAACCGTTTGTTACTGTAGCCGATAGAACGAGGACAAGCAGCAAATATTCGGTTTCACCTTTTGTCACTGAAAACGTGAAACTCAAGTCTACAGATCCACCAGTATCTGCCGCAAGAAGGGTATCACCTGTATCAAGTTGACCATCACCATTCACATCATCATAGAGTTGGATGGTAGGATGGGGTGTGCCAGCTATTTCGTTATTTCTAAGCATTTCAACAGTCATTTCAGTAATTGAAAAGTCCTCTGCGTATGCAGTAATTGCTAGTTGTAGCACTTCATTTGTGAATGGATCCTCTGGTGTGTAACTATGATCACCAGGATTATTTACTCCATCTTCCACGAGGAGGCTCCCCACCAGAGTTTTCGTCGCTGAAACATAGGGAGTTCCTGTTAGATTGTAAAACCAGCCAGTAGTATTCCCTTCAACGCGAATCTGGGTTATATTGAACCCATATGTGTCTCCAGCATCTCCAATGAAATTCATTTGATAGGCAAAGAGGAAAAGATGGTTTTCTCCTTTGGCAATTCCATGCGTTGTATTCAGTTGAAGAGTCCCATCGTCAGCGGAATACGTCCCTGAGGCTAGAAGTACATCAGTGCCTTCGTTGTGTACACCGTTTCCATTTACATCATGGAACAAGTCGACTTTGGTGATGTCTGCCTGATCATCACCAGATCCAAAGGCGAGTAAAGTGAAGTTCAAATTCTTTAGCCCTTCCCAGGTGGCAGAAATATTGAGTTGAAACAATACGTTGTAAGGGCTGGCATCAGGATCAAAGTGGGATCCATGATCACTTGGAGTGTTGTCTCCAATTGATGAATCGCCTAATGGATAGAATTCAACGTCATCGAAGTGGACTACTGGTACATCCCAAGGTTGAACGGGTTGAAGGGTAACACGAAGATGGATTGCACAAGACGCTGCCGTTTGAGGAGCTCGTACGATTACAAAATGTTCAAACCAAATCTGCGTAGGTGCTGTTACGATTGAAGACCAATGAGTACCTAGGTCAATGCCGCTTATATCTTTCCAAGTCACGCCAATATCAACTTCTATTTGAGGTGGATCTGAATATGGAATCCATATCCATGATGAGAGATTGTAAGGGGCTCCTCCTTCAATAGGGGCAACTTGGTCTTGGTTCCACGAAGCCTGTGAGGAAGGTTGTGGATTAGCTCCGAAGATACCAACACACTCACTTCCTGAATGCGGTGGTGGAGATGTGACTGGGTTAT
>JABXGU010000623.1 GCA_016550415.1 archaeon
AATCTCCATGGACAGCTTAGTAAACGGCAACTGGGGGTTTATGATGATCATTTGGTTCCTGGGTTAAAGGAATTGGTGAAACGCATTCAGCCATATAATACGCGCATTGTGTTACAGTTGAATCATGCTGGCGCAAAAGCCCCATCAAGATTAGGAATTGGGTCAGTATCTGCCTCTCCTCTTGAAGGCGCTCGCGAACTAAGCACCGAGGAGGTTCAAATGCTTCCCTATACCTTTGGTCGAGCAGCCGAACGTGCTATCGAGGCGGGATTTGATGGAGTGGAAATTCATGGAGCTCATGGCTTCTTATTGAATCAATTTTATTCTCCCATAACTAACCAACGTAATGATGAGTATGGAGGGAGTTTGGATAATCGCATCCGGTTACCATTGGAAGTAGTACGTGAGGTAAAGAAGAAAATTGGAACTCGTTTACTATTGTATCGCTTGGGTTCTGTTGATTTAGCGTTGATGGGGACCCAAATCGATGATTCTCAATATTTCGGGAAAGCCCTTGTAAACGCAGGAGTGGATATTTTGGATATTTCTGGGGGATTGTGTGGAGGGGCACCAGCTGAACTCGCGGTTGGAGAAGGCTTCTTTGTTCCACAAGCAGAAGCAATTAAGGCCCATGTTGATGTTCCAGTGATTGGCGTAGGAGGGGTGAAAACGCCCCAGTTTGCTGATCAAGTGATTCGTGATGGACGTGTTGATTTCATTGCTATCGGTCGGTCTTTGCGTAAAGATCCAGATTGGGCGATAAAGACCTTGAAATTCTTGAAGGCCCAGTAAATGTGGTAAGATGCCAGAAAATCTCGGAGACGAATTTCACCGAGATACCAAATATGATAGAGCAAAAAATACTCGAGTCACTCTGGATCTGTTTCAGCTCCCTCCTGCTTACAAGAACTATGATAAAGCGTCTAAGATTGTGATGCCTTCTCCTGAGACAACTGATGGACTGGGATTGGAGTTAGGAAGCTGTCAAGTGGCCGCATTTTTCGATGATGAAGTAAACCAAATGTTACACCTTGATGGCTAGACGTAAGGTGTCCTTTATCTAAGTGTGGCAGGGAAACGGAAATATAAGAGAACCATGAGGTGAAAATCGCGCCTCATGAATTGGTTTAATTATTTTTTCTGAGGGTTTCGGATTCGGTACAATAGTATCGCTAGAATCACTGCAATAATTGCCAATACACCTGTGATGACAAAGGCAAGCATGTAGCTTCCAGTGAAGTCCACAATCAACCCGGCTGCGAGAGCTCCTGTGATGCCAGCAACTCCGTAAGCTGTGAAGAGGACGCCATAATTCGATCCGACATTCTTTGTTCCATAGTAGTCAGCTGTGGATGAGGGAAAGAGGGCGAAGTTTCCGCCAAAACAGAATCCTACAAGTGATGCAACAGCCATGACCACAATCCAGCTTGCGTTGGTCGTGCTTAGGAAGGCGAATGTGAACATCCCAATTGTCAAGAGAGTGAACATCATTACCATGGTTGTGACGCGACCGAGTCGATCAGAGACTGCGCCCCATACGATTCGTCCTAAGGCGTTGAAAATAGACATAACCCCGACAATTATAGTAGCGATGAAAGGCCATTCCGGAAGACTGGCAGTGAGCGGGTCAATCGCCGCTGCAGCGGATTTAACATTACCAAGAGTCATGAGACCTGCAGTTGCTGCAAACAGAAACATGAACCAAAGTAGCCAGAACACGACGGTGACAATGATTTCACGAGGAACATAATTCTTCCCTACTGCTTCAGCTGTTTTCTCTTGGGGAATATATCCGGGTGGTGCCCAACCAGTTGGGGGGTTGGTTAACAGTTGGGAACCAAATACGACGAGAACGATATATAGAATACCAAGGGCAAGGAATGCACCTCCCACAAACGGAAAGATATTTGGTAAGAAGAGAAGCCAAGTTTCAACATACCCCATGACAAGGGCACCTGCTCCAAATCCAGCAACGGCTATACCTGTGATGAGCCCCTTTTTGTCTGGAAACCATTTGACTAACGCTGCAATGGGGCAGACATAAGCAAATCCGATACCAGCACCAGCAATGATTCCATATGTTAGAACTAACCAAAACGTGCCAATGAGAGAATTACCTTGACTGACAATATCCACGAGCCCGGCAAGTAGATAGCCAAGTCCAAGTAGGATACCACCGATTGTAGCCACTTTTCGTGGACCGATGCGGTCTTGCCAACGGCCTGCGAAAATCATGAATATTGCGAAGGATGCTAGTCCTGCTGCAAAGGGTAATTGGGTCCAAAGTGATGGCCAATTGTAGATACCTCCTCGTAGTGCGGTTTGGAAGATTGACCAAGCATAAATTGAACCAAGGCACACTTGGATTATCAAAGCGCCTAGTACTACTAGATAACGGCGTGAGAAACTACCTTCCGTATCATCTGACATATCTGTTCACAACTTGTTTTTCTGAGTAGTTTACACTAATTGTGCAGAATTTAGTTCCTCAAATAAGTGTTCGGCACCATCCAAAAAATAAATCAATCTTTTGAATTAGTAACTCGAACCTAGTGATGATTTTGAAGATTCATCTGAAAGTAGGCTTCGATTGGAATGAGCAGCTTCTTTTCACGAAGTTTGAAAATCGCATTTAAGAGTTCAACTGGATTGTTTTGTACAGTTTTCAGATATGCATTTACGATTTCTGAAAGAAAAACTGTAGGACGTTCTTTTGTTAGTTCTAGCGCTACAAAATGAAGTCGATTTTCAAGGTTTGATAAACGATGATCAGCAATAATCGGCTCAACTTTGTGAGGGAATAGAAGAGATACATGAAAAATCTCCTCTAGTAAGTCTGTCGTATTTTGGAATCGCTCCAATTCATGGCCATGTTCAATCAGATCTTGCCTGTTCATCTCTTCGAAGCGTTGAGTGAACAATCCTAATTTCATTCGGAGGGTTTCACTAGGTATTCCTCGATAGACAATTGCTGTTCGAACAAGCTCCCCTTCATTGATGAGAATTCGAAAACCTTCATAGGTGATTTCGGAAAGTTGAGCTGCTTCTTTTCCACTCTGTTCTTCATTTACATCAAATGAAAAAGCCTGGATAGCCTGCAAAAAGCCTCCGATCAGGGACCCATCACGCGCTTTGTCTCCCGATGTATCAAAAATCGCTATCCCGGAACCACGATGGAGAACCAGAAACCGTGAAAGGTTTGTAACATCGTTGTAAATAGATAATACCTCTTGCAGTTTCTGGTTGTGTGCTTCTTGCCTTGGTTTTAGATAACGATCTTGGTATCCCTTTCGATAAAATAGCCAAATTGCAGCAAGGAAAATCGCCAGCAATATCACGGATATGATTAATTGATTAATTATTCTCATTACTGGAGAAATGCCGGTATTTACTGTAAGGGCAAAATGATATGCTGTTCCTTCTTGAATTGTAAAATTAACATAGCCTTCTCTATGAAATTCAATATCAAACATTATTGTTGAATTAGGATCATATGAAGTAGGTGAAAATACAGCGGAATAGACACCCTGCCCTTCGTGTAGCATGATGATTGATTGTGTCTGTCCTTGTCTGTTAGAAAAGAGTAAAACAAGATTTGCATCGGTTATGTTACTCTCGGAATGAAGATTTCGGGCTTGTACGGTAATTGTGAAATCAAACCAGTCAAGTCCACTATTGTTATTCAGTCCAATCAATGAAATCTGTGCTTGATTCATTAGAGTTAGTTTTTTGGTTTGTAAACCACATTGGGTTCCAGAAGTGAAGTTCACTGAAACTGTACAATCGCTTCCGATAGCAGCCCCACAGTCTGATGGGATTTGCCAAATATCACTGGTAAGTGTATTGTTAATAGAGTCAAAGTTGGGATTGGCATCGGATATCCAAACAGTTCCGTTAGGCAATATAATCGAAACAGTACCCATGTTGCCTGTTGAAACGATTGGACCTAAAGTGGCAATGATTCTCAAATAGTCACCAGCTAACACATAACCGGTGAAAGAAACATTTTCCCAATGTGAATCCGTAGAACTCGCTTTCTGAATGATGACCTCAGTGACATAGTTGAAACTTTGAGCGAATAATGTGAAACGATTACCGGGACTGCCTATATCCTCATTTAGAAGAAAGAAATGAGTTGAAGAATTGAATGTGAAGTCTTGAACTTTCAAACTCGAATTGTCTCGTACTCCAAGTAAGTCCCAACCCTCATGTAGATACAGACCAAATTGGTAATTAGATAGATTTGAAGGAGGGATAGTGTAATTGATTGTCCACATCGGCGCAGTTCCGGCTTCAACAGTGTATGTGGTTATGGCAGAATCGGGATTTTCACTTTTCATTGCCATGAAATATGCAAAATCAAAGGAAATCGAGTAACTCGAGTTGAATTCAAAGAGTTGTGTTGTAGCCCAAGCATTGGAATAATCGATTTCTTCCTTAAGCAAAGGATCTGCATAAATATCTACTACGCCATAATTGGCAAATGTGTCTTTAACTTCTGTCCCATTTAAGGTGAGGTCTACCTCGCTTGGAGCAGCGTAGGAACCAATTTGGTAATTAAAATTATCTAGGTAAATGTGCCCATCAACATCCAGATTTGAACTTGTGGTTTTGGTAATATCAATTTTCAATGTCAAAGAACCATTTACGGGTACTGAAGAGATTGATTGAGTAGCCCATGTTGTTGGATGAAAATCAGCAGTAGTGGTAATCCAATTGGTCGCTGTTGAACCAATTTCCGTTTCTATGCTTATCTCTAAAATTACCCAGCTAGCGATAGTAATATCTGGAGAAAATCGTATGTCAAAATAGAGTGTTAGTGAATCAGGTAAAATTGTAGAAGTATAATTAAAACTATTCTCAATTGTCGCATGTCTTTGAAGCAGTAATTTACTATAAGCAAATTCAACATCGAGGCATGATCCTGGATTTCCTCCTGATGTATTACTGATAGAATTGACAAGGCCTCCACCTGAGTCAGTCAGAGTCCAGTTATTCCCAGGTTCTGGGTATTGTTCGAAATCACCATTTGGGACTGGGTTCTCGGTTTTTCGGACATTCTGAATATCGGCATGTAATTGATAGCCACGATAGTCAGTTGGATACCAGTCTGCGTTGTATGAGAATGCAGTTGTGTTCTGAGCGTTAGTTAACAAGTCACTTTGATTCTTGCAGAATTCGTAGACATCTAGTGGAGTTCCTGATCCAGTATTTGTGGGAAGAGGAGGTGATATCTGATTGTGAAGTGGTGTATCAAGTGGGATAGGAAAAATACTTGTGGCAAGTGCTAAAAGGACTACGATGAATAGGAAGCTAAGTCGCCTTGTCAATGCTTACCCTTCTTTAGGCAATATCCCGCTTCGGTTATGATTCGTTTGATGGTTTAAATTCGTTTGCCATTATTGTTTGTGAATGAGTGTGTATTTCGAACTCCAAAACGAGAATAATGAACTTGATTTCTATGTGCTCAAATAAATTGGTATCACAATGCCGTATTGATATTGCTTTTTAACAAGTTCTTTATGAATTTTGAAGTTAGGTGGAAACAAAGTGAGTAAGATTACGACATTATTGTGTTTATTTGCACTTCTTTTACTTCCTCAATTATCACTCACTGCTTCGTTAGAGTTCTCAAATAATGTTACTTCAACATCAACTCAAAGTAGAACATCACTATCAAGTGTCCCCGTACAGGCCACGGACATTCGATTTGGCGTTAATACTCGGGTAACTGATGGCTTATCACCTTATCCAGAACAGGTTGAACCAACCTTGACCATCTTAAGCTCAGGACGTGTATTAATTGGTTGGAAAGAAGCAAACACGTACAATGGTCCTGGACTCCGTGTTGGCTTCTGCTATTCGGATGACGAAGGTAAAACATTCAGCCCCAATATACTAATGAACACACTTGGTGGCGGTTCCCAATCTGATCCTTGGTTAATCTCGGATAATGATGATAATGCTTACTTCACTTTCCTAGAATACGTGGGTTCAGATGAAGGTATGGGAGTTGCTAAGACCACAGATGGCGGCGAAACCTGGCAAGCACCCACTCAGGCTGCTGATACGGTTGGATACCTTGATGACAAAGAAACTGTTTGTGTTGATGCCGCAGGAAACATCTACATGATGTGGGATCATTTCGTCACAGACAGCCAAGCTAATCTAGTATTTACCAAATCAGTGGATGGTGGTACATCATTTCAGCCAACCCAAATCTTGGGACCATGGGAAACTCATGGTGGCATTCCATATCTTACCTGCACACCTAACGGAACACTCTTTGTATCAACAATTTGGGATTCGGTGCCCGATGGCCCGTTGAATACTATCTTGTTCATGAAATCAACGGATTTTGGAGTAACTTGGTCCTCTCCTATGGTGGTTAATCCGCCAGGATTCTCTGAAATCGCAATTATCACTGTGTGTGCTGTGGATAGTAATCACCATGTCTACATTTGTTTTGCTGCAGGAAATCCGTTGGACAAGGAAATCTATGTCATTAAGTCGATTGATGGCGGTGATTCATGGTCTGCGCCCGTCCAAGTGAATGATGTGACAACCAATATGCAACGAATGGTCGAAATGCACATTGATGCCGATGATAATATCCATATTGCATGGCTAGATGCCCAAAATGGTGAATGGGATATCTATTACAGCTTCTCAACCGATGGAGGCGTAAGCTTCTCCGACGACTACCGTATCACGAGCGAAGGCTTTCCTCTGTCCTTTACTCGCCCCGGTGATTACGTCACCTTACGATCGGATTCTGCAGGAAAGCTGTTTATTGTCTGGACGGATGGTCGGGCAATCAC
>JABXGU010000624.1 GCA_016550415.1 archaeon
CCGAAGCACGATACAACGTGCTATTCAAAACCTTGTACAGCGAGGCTTTGCCCATCGCCGAACACGAACACTCCGAAAAGGAGGCTACGTATATGTATACGAAGCAGTTAATCTTGCAACATTAAAAGAGCTAATCAAAAAAGCGTTGGACTCGTTTTATCAGCAGATAGTGGACTTCTTAGATCGGTATTGGGTTCAAGCGGCGGGAAGCTAAAATCAGTTGTGCAAAGTAGTGGCACTATCGTTACCTTTATATCTAATAGCACTCACTCCTTCATTACTCGCTGATTGATAAGGCTAAAGAACAACTTGCAGCGAGATAAACGGTGTAATCAGATGGTAAATATTGGCTGTCCGTTCTGTACAAAAACCGGCCTAATCATGGTCGTTACTGGTCTAGCCCTCATTTTAGTGAGTGCTTTGATCACACTACCTTGGCTAGCTGTGATTGGACTTGTCATTTTACTTGCTGCCTACATCGTTCCCAACCTAGTAAGTGGACAAGGCTGTCACGGACAAAGTTGCAGTCCATCCACTCAAACTGCTGGAGAAGGTGATTCAGATGAGTGAACAACCTGATCCAGAACTTGAAAGATTACGCAAAAGGAAACTCATGGAGTTGAAACAGTCAATGGCAACATATACAGAACCCTCACATACCCCCCAAGGTATATTACACTTATCCACCCAGGATTTCGATGAAACAGTCAGTAAAGGAGTAACACTTGTTGACTTCCATGCTGAATGGTGTGGACCCTGTAAGATGATGGCTCCGGTCGTCGATAAACTCGCTCAAGAATATGCTGGGCGAGTAAAAGTAGCTAAGGTTGATGTTGATATGAATATTGAAGTTGCGATGCGGTATCGTGTGCAAGGCGTGCCCACGTTTGGCATCTTTAAGGATGGCCAGTTGGTTCATCGTGTAGTTGGTGGCGTAGGTTATCAACCGCTAAAAGCCGCCCTGGACGCATTTCTCTAATCATGTCTCATCGTATCATGGTACTAGTTTATTTACAAGCAGCTCCGAAAATTTTTTATTTCGTAGCTTGATTTTTCTGAGCTGCTGGACCACTCCCTAGAGCGTCTTGTATTTGATACAGATGGCTAAGGGTGGGGTTTGAGATTCGAGCTGATGTCATCTGCTCTCATCCGCGAGAAGATATTCCGCAATTGATGAAAGATTCACAGGAGGATTTCAGTCTGTGACAAAAAATCAGCCTCAACCGGATGAAACCACAAAGACAAAAAAAGAACATAGCAGTCATGGTAAGAAGGCTAGTGTTTCAATGGACAAGTCTGCTACGAAACCCAAGAAGCTCACTAAGAAGCAGTTGGAAACTGCATTGAAGAATGCAACAGAAAAAATTGAACAGTACAAAAACCAGCTCGCGTACATGCAAGCGGACCATGAGAATTATATTAAGTCAATGCAGCGACGTGAAACGCAGATTCGGTTACAAGCAAATCGCGAGTTAATTTTAACCCTTCTGCCGATTTTAGATGATTTGGAAAGAGCCCAGATAATAGTTCCTCAAATTGAGCCAAATGAACCGTTTATTGGTGGTCTCAACATGGTTGTGGATAACCTGAAAAATGCCTTGAAGAATGCTGGTGTGAAAACAATCGAGTGTGAAGGAATGCTCTTCGACCCCCTACGCCATGAAGCTGTAGTTCGGGAGGAAACATCG
>JABXGU010000625.1 GCA_016550415.1 archaeon
ACATTACCTGATATGGGTCACAAGTATTGTCATTAGCTAGATACTTGAATATTAAGAATGTAAAATCTGAAAAATCATTGTCAGATGGAAGACCAGATTCTTATTCTAATAAATCTGGGACGTCTAATAATTTATATACACTCTGACTAATTTTAGATTGTTGTTTGTGTTGTAGCATTAGTACCGTAACATCTGCTCTTTGTTTCACAGTTGCTACAAAAGACGATGCAAGGTAAAGACCAATAGTACCCAGCACAGGCTTGAGGGAGTCAAGAGCTGTTTTAACACAGCGCTGGAACTCTTCTACTGCTAACTCCATTTTTCCAATCTCATCAATCACTACAATATCCGCTTTATCAACTGCTTGTTCAATAGCTGTCACTCCAATGGCTTGAACAGCTGCTCTGTCCACACCATATCGACCAACTCTTATCTTGCTGGGGTATCCCACTGCAGCCATTGTTGCTTCTTCACCTGTGGCGATATCTCGAATTAGAAATCCTCCTCTCCGTCCATTTTCAGTTCGAAAATCGGGTGTGGTGATGCCGCCAACCTTTACTCCCTTTGTTTGAAGCACTTTTATGATGTGGGCGACTAGGGTGCTTTTACCACAGCCAGGGGGGCCTGTAATTAGTATATTCGCCTTTTGTAACATCTACTACTCCTCCCCTTGGTATACTCCTTGATATGGCTGGGTTTCTTGTTGTAATCTCATGAATAAGAGATGGAGTAACCTAGCGTTTTTGGTCGCGACGAATCCATGGGGGTTATTGACCATTAATAGGCCGCGAGATCTTCCTTCATAACCTGCATCCCATACTGCTGATTCGATTGTTACGCCTGATCTTAATAATGAGGAGCGTGGTCGTCCAATTGCAACAATATCAGTTGGAAGGTGGAGGACCTCATTATATGTTACGAGATAGTTACCTGAATTTAGAGTATAACGGTCTTCTTCTGGTTGAACCTCGTCGTATTGTGGGATGTGGCGGTGCTTATTTGCGAAGTCGATAGTTCCTGCTTCCTTGAAGGTGAACACTTTGTGTAATGTGAGTTCAACGCCATTCGGTGATACTTGAATTTCAGGGTCAATCATACCTGTAACCAGATTATGTTGGGCAATTAGTTCCAGAATGGTGTTTTTATCAAGGACTGTCATTGCTGGCACAACCTTTCTCTAAGATGTAACATTTGAACCTTTAAGCTGTCTCTTCATGAAATTAAATTTGCATGTAGATGAGAGTCTAATTGATGTTCATTATGGAAAGGCTTTTCACCGATAGCCACGAAGGGCTGTCCCCATGGAAGCATATTCTAAGCCTGAAACTCTTCCGACGGAGAAACCTATTGATTGGTGTCCAGTCTGTGGAACCAATCTAAGCGAAAAAGGTACAGATGTGGATAGAGATGTTTGTCCGTCATGTGGTTTTGATTTATTATTAGTCAAACCTTCAAAAGCTCTAGCTGCTCCTGAAAAAACTCCTGCAAGGGTACCTCGTTTTGCATATGTTGTACTCGCTATTCAAGCATGTGTGTCACTTTTACTGGGCTTAGTATTCTATTTCTTTTCCAGCTCTTTATACATAGGGTTGCCAGATATACTTGCATATACCTTTTTTCTTTCTGTAATAGTTAGTGTTGTTTTCTATGTTATCCTTAGGATTGGAAAGAGTGTATCTGCTGTAAGGATTGGGCTACTCATTTTCGGTTTCTTTTCACTGCCCCTTGGAGGTTGTGCAATTGCCGCTGCGCTTTCTATATCTACGGTTAGTCGTTTTTGTGTGATTTGTGGAAAGCGGATAATTTGGGGAGCATCCTATTCTGAATGTCCACATTGTCAGAGTTCATTTCATAGGTGGGGACGATGCCGACTTACTCGGGTTGAAATCATAGCAAATGCATGGGGAAGAGATCCTGCAAGAAGTGAAATTGATAATACGTGTCCACAATGCTTTCAGAACATCAAGTTGATTCCTGTTGGAGGTGAGCAAGCATGACAGAACACACCTATCCAGCTCACTACTGTGCATACTGTGGGCACCCTTTCTCCATTCGCTCATCGTTCTGTGAAAAGTGTGGAGTAAGAGCTACACGAGCTTATATCGCTGATAAAGCGCCTCCATATCCTTGGTCTCCTGCTGCATCTGTCTCTATGGTTCTCCTTGCCTTTGCAATTGCAGTTATCGGTTCAGCGGTTCTACTCCTATATTTCATAGTGTTTTTCGGAATCCCCATCACAGTGATTGCGCTTAATTCATTAACCACAGATCCCCTATTCTTCTTTTTCTCCATTACAATAGAGCTAACCTGGCTTGTTATTCCAATCGGGTTTGTATTGAGGTTGAAGGCCCCTCTGTCACGCCTTGGGCTTTCCTTTGGTGGTGTGCGAACCGCGATTAAAGACATTGCAATTGGAATTGGTGCAGCATTTGTTATGGTTCCCCTCATATTGGTACTTGTCTTCTATCAAATGGTTGATGAAGGCGCAGGTCCTCCACTAGTTCCCCCTGGACCAATTGAAATCTATTGGCTAGGAATTACTTGTCTAGCAATGATATTCATGGTTGCACCTGCTGAAGAGCTTCTCTTTCGTGGTCTTCTACAGAATTCGCTCGATGCCTATTATGGTAACATAGCAGGTCTCCTGGCAACCTCTATCATCTTTGGATTAGCACATATGAATCCAATCAATGGGGTTGTTCAGACTGTACTA
This sequence comes from archaeon, assembly GCA_016550415.1. The sequence goes on from JABXGU010000625.1 coordinate 2,714, forward strand.
GGTATTATTCTTGGTCTTATTTTTCAAAAACAAAATCGTAGATTATTGGCGCCTGTCACTGCACACGGTGTCTACAACTGCCTTATCTTCATCCTTGATACCTTCTTCATCTAGAGCTCACTAAAAAGTGAAGAGAATGGGTTTCCCACAAGGGTGTAGGGTAGCCAACTGTTTGGAGATGTCTGTTGATTTGCCAACTCGCGTCTGGCATGAAGAAGTGCAACCGCAATGGGATCGCGTTCATAGAGTCGATGAGTTAAAATTGAAGTGAAGTGATGCTGAATCTGTGTATTAGGCAGCCAGCGTGTGAAAACGAGGGATGAGGCTCCTGCTGTCACAAGGCGCTTGATAAAAGCAGCTAAACTTAATCCATTCTCAAGAGGTGCTATTTGCGTCATCTCATCTAATACAACTATGGGTGCACCTTCAAATACGGTAGTAACGCCCAATTCGATGGTACGTAAGCTATCAGGATATAGGAGAGTAATTTCGCCTTTGCTATGATGAGCTTTTGTGGCTGTTGATAGATAAATCAATGATCTGGGATGTCTACAAGCTTCAGAAAATTTTTGTCGACTAAAGTCTTGTCCAAATAATACGACAGGTTCGCTTCCCTCTGTCTTAGTGGGCACCGCAGCTAGGAAAGAATTTAGAATTTCTTTTGCCTTGTTTTTCCTTCTTGGTTGCTCCTCAGGACCTGTATTTCCACCAAATATTACAGATGGAGTTTCTTGTTGCGCTAAGGCTTGTGCTTTCATTGTGCTTTCTAGTAATTGTAAGTTCGGAGCCCAACTCATAGGATATTTGAGTCCCCAATATTGATGTCCATCGAAGAATAACTCAAAGGGTACGTGGTGGAGGAAATCGTCTGTAATTACTTGAATGTAATCATAGGTTCGGTCAGAGATCTCTTTCTGCAGTTGGCTAGGTATTAATCCTCGGTACAAGTTTGTGCCCATGTCCTGTAATTGAATTGCAGGTGGTAATTCGTCTGATTTTCCTATTGAATGCAGTTTCGTTATTAGTGATATTAGGTCTGGTGAAATCGGTATGGTGTATACAGCGTGACGGTTTATGTGGTCATCAATTGTGACAATAATTCGATTCTGTCTTCGGAACATATCATAACTAATTAGTATCCATCTGCGTTTTGGTGGAATTAATGCAATGATTTTCTGTAATGTCTTATAGTCTCTAGGTGGAAGTGCCCGTCCTGGATCTGGACAGGCAGCCAATATTACATTGCGATTGACGTCAATTTCGTTAAGAAGATTCTTCATTTTGCTACGAATTACTTGGCATCTTGTAGCAAATTCTTGTTGTGTGATTTGAGTGCGTGGAAGTTTTTCTAACTCCTTTTGAAGCTTGGAGATTTGTTGGATAAGTCCAGATTCTTTTTGGGCAAGTGCAGGGAGTTCGCTGCATTTTTCGAAGCCCAGATTATTTGGAAGAAAGGGGAGGAGCTTGGCAACCTTACTTCTTGTCGACCAATCTAATATATTCTCAATTGTCCCGGCGTCTTTTTGCTCTCCCAACTTTTGTGCAGCGACAAGAATAGCAATTTCTATTGCTTGCTGGATGTAAACAAAGGATCTAGGTGTAGTTTCTTGTTGCTGTAAGGCGATGTCAAGTTCTTCAGCGATAAGAAGTGCCTGTCTTATTAATTCAAGAGCTTTTTTGTGTTGTTTTTCAGAGGTAAGTACTGTGGCTTCTCCGAGTAGGGTGGTAAATAGTCTTGAGGGATAATCCCAAGTCCCAAAGAATTTCCTAGATTGTTCATAGAAGTGAATTGCTCTCTCGGTGTCCTTTTGTGCAATTAATGGTGCCAATTCTAACGATACTAGGGCTTGGAGTTTGTCATCAATACCTGGTGGAAGGTTAGCTATGGCGCCTTCTAATGCATCTTGCCGTTGAGGTTTTTGCTTGAGTTGCTTTAGTGCTTCACTAAGCTGATAATATGCAATTGCCTTGTTATGTTTTTGTTTTGAATCAATGTGCGCAATTGCTTCTTGTAGAGGCTCAACTGCTTCAGCAAATTTTCTCTGTTTCATTAAGGCCAAGCCTAACTGGAGGTTAGCTTCAGCTCGTTGTTCCAAAGGTAGACGATTATCTCCTGTTGCTTCTTTCAAAATTGAAATTGCTTTGTCTGGGGAATCCGAGTCAATGGTGAGCTGGGCTAATATAACAGAGATTGATACAGCTAGCAATGGCTTATCTTGGGCTTTTGCTCTTTTTAGGCCCTCTTGAAATAATGGAAGATCTTCTGCATAGCGGGCTCGTCCTTGAGTTACTTTTAGCAAAATCTGATATGCCTGTATCTCCCACTCCTCTGTCTGCAAGTTCTTTAATTGTTCAATAGCTAGTATGCACTGCTCTCGAGCTTCATTATATTTTCCTTGTTGATTCATGCATTCTGCTACTTCGAGATAGATACGAACTTCCTGTTCTGTATTCTTAAGATTACGGTAATATCGGAGCGCTTGAGTGAATTCTTTTTCTGCAGCTCTTTCCTGACCAAAACAAAGTAATGCCTTACCTTTCTCTACACGGGCCCACATGCCCTGAGCTTTTTCCTTCGTATTTGAGAAAAGCTCAATGGCTTGGTCATACAATTGAAGGGCTTCTCTTTTCTGGTCCAGATCTTTGAGAATTTGAGCTGTTAATAGTTGACTCTTTGCTAGCCATGGTTTTTTGCCTTGTTGTTTGAAGGTCCTGGATGCTCTCTCAGCAAATTTCAGTGCATCCTTCAGTTGATCTTTTTGAAAGGTAATTCTTCCCAGATAGTAATATGTCATTGCTTCTCCTGTTATGTCACCTGCTTTATGCAGGGTTTCTTGAGCCTGCCGGACAATCGTTTCTGCATCATGGACCTTTCCTTGAACGAGATCTATTTCCGCCAATCCAAGAAACGCATAAGCTCTCAGAGCTGGTTTAGCCACTTTGGTGGATAATTGAGCAAGAGTCTGAAAAGTCATGTGAGCCTGTTGAGTTTCCCCAAGTCGCAAGAGTACCTGAGCTTGGTCAGCTAATGCGTCAGCTTGAAGTTCTGTCTCACCTATGATTTTTGCTAATCTTATTGCTTCAGCATATTGTAATTGGCTTTGTCTTAGTCGACCCACACGTGCTAGGGCTGCTCCTGCCTCCATTAATAGTTGCACCTGTTCTTTATCTGGACCATCTTCTGACTGCTTTTCAGCAGCTTGACTAAAAGCTCGACCAGCCTCTTCAACATAGTCAAGTGCGTAAAGCAAATGAGCCATTGCTACAAGTGCTCGTCTAAGCGAAATCGGGTCATTAATATCGCGAAGTATTCTAACTGCTTGTGTAGCGCTGACTAGTGCCTCCTTATTTTGTCCTAGGGCTTTCAAAGCTTGGCTGATGTAGATGCCAACAATACCCTCCTCCCGCTTTTGCTTTGATTGATGGTATAGTTTCTGAGCAGCCTTCCAAGCTTCCAATGACTTGGCATATGCTTTGTTAGCAAAATGTTTGCGACCAGTGGAAAATAAGGATTCAACATTGGGTTGGCTAGACATGTGCCCAACTTCCTCGCAAGAGGCTATATCAAATGAACACTGGCAATTAGCCGTTTAAAGTTTGATGTATACCCTTCCTTAGGGATGCATCCAAAAATTTTCTTAATATCCCTAGAAGTCGTGGAGGCAGTAATCTACGGAGTCGTGACCGGTATAAACCTATTTTCGATAATAAGGTTGAAATACGCTTTTTAGGAGCTTCAACATGAGGTCCTGCCTGATCTTTGTGACCTTTTATTTTTTTTCGTTTTCAGGAAGCCCAGTGATTTTCAGAGCTTCACCCATTTACATATCACACCCTTAGTTAAACTTAGAGAATCCTTTAGCCATGTTTGTGTAACATAACACGACGAATTCTTTCTTTTTGTTCACGTTTAACATATTCATAATATTCTCTAGGCAGTATTCGAAGTCGACGATTGAAGTGGGATAATAGATTAGTCAGAATTAGAATCCCTGCGGCAATAGGATTCTTTCTAAGGAGTTTTGCTCCCCGAGCTAATGCCACGAGTGGATGATAACCTAAAACATACATCATCTTTCCTACTTGGAAGGCGACAGATAAGTGATGTTCGCGACCTGCTGTGGGTCGTCCTTGGATTACTTCGATTTCTTGAATTCCCCGTGTGTTCCACCCAAACTGACGAGCACGTAAATCAGAATATGTATCCCATCCATGAATCTCTTGCAGCCGACCACCAATGTCTTCCCAGCATCGCCGTCGATAGATACGCGCAGCTCCACGTGGATGTTCCAAATTAGTCCTCTCACCCCTAACAACACCAGAGACAATCCCTAGCCGACAATTTTCAGTGGCACTCAAGAGACTAATTATTTTCTCGAAGTAATCGGATGGAAGAATGATGTCAGCATCAAGTTTGCAAAGGAAGGACCAGTCTGGGTTTAGACGCGTAGCTATTTTTATGCCTTGGTTTACTGCTACGGCAACACCCGCCCCTCGATAACGAAATCCCCTATCCTGTAGTGTCAACAGATGAACCTGAGAATGCCTCTTGACAATCTCCGCTGTTGAATCTGTGGATCCATCGTCCACGACTACAAACACTGATGGTTGAAGTGTTTGTCGTTCAACAGATAGTATTGTGTCCTCAATGAAAGTTTCTTCATTCCGAGCTGGTGTAACAACTACGAGGCTCATTTTTTAGCAATCCTGGAATTAAGAGAATTTGTCTTTAATGATTCCGCCAAGACTTGCACCATTTTAACTCTTTCTTAGTTAGCATAAATGAAATTGTGATTAAACCATACAGGATATCCATCAACCAATTTGCCAAGCGTTTTTGCTAAATTCTTGGGGTGTGTAAATTGTCCATGTGGAGGCATCATCATGCCTGTAACTATGACGCCATCAATCTCTTCAGGAGGATAGGTCAAAGGAATATTGACTACCACACA
>JABXGU010000626.1 GCA_016550415.1 archaeon
CCAATATCTATGGACTGGTACCAACATTAAACTGGCTCCAGAAAAAGCACAGATTGCTGAACTTATCGCACTAAAACACGGAGCCAAAGCGTTCTGTCAAGAGTTAGATGTTGAACAAATCCAGTATCGTGCCTGCGTAACTGGTCCCTTTGAGATGTTAACACGTATTTGGAGAGGGATGGGACTAAGTCCACGATACGATGAACCCCTCATGAACGCTCTCACCACAATTGTCGAACATTATATGCGAAATGCACATCCCGAAACGAAGTATTTCAAACCCCTAGTGTTAACGCTTGATGAGCCATCAGTAGGTGTGACAGGAGTTGGCGACCTCTTCATTGACGCGGAATCTGATCCACCTCTTTCCCATCTCATTTCATGCTGGAACCGAATCTATTCCCATATTCCCACCAATTGTTATCGAGGACTTCACCTCCATGCCTCTCCTTATCACCAACTCGCCCAGGCAGACTGGAACCTCTTGGAAGCTCACCTTGGAGTCATTGTAACAAGAGACTGGCTTACAGATAACGACAAGTATATCCGCGCAGCCATCATGCGTACAGATGGTCCAATTATTCCACCAAATGCTGACCTCAAAGCCACATGGAATGAGATTCAAGCCGGAAATTATAACGCCTACTTACAACCTAAAACCGATATGATGCAATTCCTCAAAACCGCAATTCAACGATATGGATATGAACGTATCCCCTTTGCAGGACCCGAATGTGGTCTCGGATCCTGGGACTGGAAGCACGGGGATGCCATGGTTCTTGCCAATTTAACTCGGGTACGCGAAGTCGTCTCCGAATTCAACCAGACCATAAGCCAGTAGTTCAGTACGCTTACGTGATGGAAACCTCAATTATGGGAACCATACATGCTTTTAAGGTGATGAATCTATCAGGAGACAGGCGGAACCCTTTCTAAGGAGAGTTTGACATGCCGTTATCATGGATTCAACAGGTAGTCCGGCAATGGCTGGCCAAAAACCATGCAGAGCAGATCCGAAAAAACCAAGCCAACATCCGGGTACTTACCAAAAAAGACCCTATCACGAACAATGATTTTTGATGATTTCTGGATAGGAAATATGAATAGTGCCAAGCCAATTTAGGGATAATAACCAACTTGACTTAACTGCCTGAAGCCTTAATGATTCGTGGAATGAGTTGTTCCCATTTCACAGCCATAATATGACAACCCGCCGCATGCGTTGTCTTCCGCAACTCCCGCAGAAACTCACCATAATACTCCACGTTATAATCAGCAATCTTCGCCTTCCGCGTCAGTTTATCCTCGATTTTCTGCAATTCACTTAACCGCGTCATCATCGGCTCAGGAATTGTCACACCTGGTACATATTTTTGCATCCAATCGGCGATCTTGAACGATTTTAATGGGAAGATACCGACCAGTGTGGGAACTTTGACGTGTTTGATGGCTTTCATGAATTTCTTAGCAGTTTCAATCTCGAAGACCACTTGAGTCTGTGCGAACTCTGCGCCGACGGATTCTTTACGCTCTAGTTTCAGTATTTCAGGTTCTAAAGGGACTGCACCAGGATTGATGGCGACACCGACATGGAACTTTGGAGGGTGTTCGATTTCGTGTCCGTTGAGATCAACGCCTTCATCGGTAATTTTTCGAATAAGTGCGGTGAGACTGGCTGAATCAAGGTCAAAAACAGGCTTCGCTTCGGGTTGGTCACCTAAACTGGGGTGGTCACCGGTGAGAGCGAGGATGTTCTTGATACCGAGGGCACCTGCGGCGAGGAGGTCAGCGAATATAGCGAGTCGGTTACGGTCGCGACAGGTCATTTGACAAACAGCTTCTAGACCTGCTATTTCTTGTATCATGTAGGAGGGGGCAAGTGAGTTCATGTAGGCGAAACTTTGGGGGATATCGGTGACATTCGCGGCAACGACATGCCCAACGAGTTTCTTTGCTCCTTCGATGACTTCTTCCATGTCCCCGATTTTTTCTGGCTCTAGTTCGCCGGTATAGACGAATTTCCCGGCATGAATTTCTTCCATGAGTTTACTGTATGCTTCACGTTTTGCCATTTATCACACCTTTTCCTAGATTTCTAATTTTCGTGGAGATTGGGCGACGCGCCAATCGCGGGGTTCACGATATTTTCGGAATAAGTCAAGACGACCTAGCTTCTTTAGGCGCTCATAGATGAGATACCAGGCACAATCGTTCTTGTAATCGCCAACTTCGCATTTACCGTCAAGCATACCACCACAAGGACCATTGACTAAAGCTTTGGGACAGCGTGTCATAGGGCAGATGCCACCGGTCTCGTTGAGTAAACAATCCCCGCAACCACTACAATATTCGAAGAAGTGGCCTAGCTCTCTATCTTTACCACCCATACCAAAGGTGTCAACCGCTGTAAACACCTTCATCTCAGGGAAGACATCGATGAGTGTTTGGGGGCCAACTCCACAGGCAAGAGAGACCAGGGCGTCCACGCCTTCAATTTGAGGTCGAAGGGTTGTGGCTACAAGCTGTCGATCACATTGGCGTAATACAATAGTGTGCCGCACTTCACCCGGTTCGCCTCTTAATTTACGGTGCATTCGAATCAACGTGGCTAGCGTTTCAGCTTGTTTTTCTCCACCCACCATGTAGATTCCTGAGCATCCATCACATCCCACGATGAGGATGTTTTCGATGCCTTGAATGGTTTCTAAGATTTTTTCGACAGGCATTTGCTTTGGAATAATCACTCTCGATCACCGATTCTAATGAAGTATGCTATAGACAAGTAAAAATACCGTATAGGGTTTGGGTATATACAAATTATCCTCTTTCGGAAATCGACGG
>JABXGU010000627.1 GCA_016550415.1 archaeon
CAACCCCGACATAGAATCAGCACTCGCAGCAATCGCCTACGGAGCAAAAGTCATCGAAAAGCACCTAATATTAGACCCAAGATGGGATGAAGGCTACGTCAAAATGGAGGACGGCAAATACTACTCGGTACAGGAGGGAGATGAAGTACCAGACCCCCTCAGCGGCGTTGACCGCCCCGTATCAATTAACTTCACGCAGCTGCTACAACTAACTCATATAGGAAGAAAACTGGAGGTAGAATGCTTTGGAAGCAGGCGCAATGATTGAAGGCATCAGCAAGCGTACCGCACAGCCTCCCCTCACTTTTATGGTGACAGGAGGCGCAGGAAGCATAGGACGAGCTTTCGTCGAACAATTACTTGAAGACTATCCAAACTGCACTATACGGGTAGTCGATAATAATGAACAAGCTGTCGCTGCTATGCGCTATGAATTAAAAGACCGCCGTTTACGACCAATAGTAGAAGATATTCTTAACCCTCAAAGAATGGAACAAATAATGGCGAAGTCAGATATAGTAGTAAACTGCGCCGCAGCAAAGCACGTCAGCCTATGTGAATACAATCCTGAACGTGCCCTCACAGTCAATGTTTTAGGTACGCAAGTACTCATCAACGCTGCCCTCAAATTAGGCACACTCAAAGGCTTTTTGCAACTATCAACAGATAAAGCGGTGAATCCTAGTAGCGCGATGGGTGCTTCTAAACTAATGGCAGAACGCCTAATCATAGCAGCTAATCATATTCGAGGTGATGTACTCACTCCCTTTGTAGCTATTCGCCTTCCCAATGTAATGCAGACACGGGGCAACGTCTTCGAACTCTGGCGCTACCAAAAAGAGAAGGACGAACCCCTCACTGTGTCCCATAAAGAAATGCGCCGTTATGTCATTACAATCCATGAATGCACCAATCTACTGGGGTATGCCGTCAAATATCTCCTTGAAGGAAACCTGCTAGGTGGAGAAATTCTAATCCCTGCCGAGTGCAAGGAATATGACATCGAAACCCTAGCCAAGGAATACTCTAAAAACATTAAGATTACAGGCTCAACGGCAGGAGAAAAATTCCGTGAAGAACTATACACCGAATGGGAAGAACCACGCATCAAAAAAGTCGGTCCATTAAAAATAATCCATCCAGAACCATACACCGTATTAAGGATGAATAATAATGACTAGTCGCAAATTACCTCTTTACTATATGTTGACGATTTTTATAATGGTACTATTTTGTGCTTTTCTATTCGGATTTGCTACTATTATTCTTAGCGCGTCGCCCGCTTATTCATATTTTATGGGAATGGGCTGGGGTATGGTGCTTTTCTACAATTATTCCATTTTACACGAGATATGGAAAGAATATCGTTCAAAAGAAAACGAACCAATAATTCCTGAACCAAAAAGGTGAACAATAATGATTAACAATATAAAACAACATAGTTGGGAGGGACTGGGTTATTCCATCAATTTGTTTCCTATGTTTAAATGTAAGTACTGCGAATTTGTTTCCCCTAGCGAAGGAATACCTATTGCAGAAGCTATGGGATGCCCCCCTCTCAATGATTTAAAAAAATTAAGGAGAAGATGAAAAATGAGTGAACGCAAAGTCCTAATCTTAACCGCCCACGATGCAGAACGCGGATTAATTAACGCAATCCACACAACACTAGAAAAAGACAATCGAATCACCCCGATAGTGACAGAAACACCATCCTATGAGAAACTTAAAGACCGTACATCTGAATGGCACTTCTACGCGGATGTAATGACAGTAGTAGATGAAGTGCTCTCCAACGTAAAACCAGACATAGTACTCATCCCCACTGACCGCTACGAAATGGTCTTATCAGCCCTCGTCGTCTTCCGCCAAAACATTCCAATCGCACACTTCCACGCAGGCGACATAAGCTTCGGAACCCCCGACGACATCTACCGCCACATAATCAGCATGATGAGCAGCCTATTATTCGTGCAGGGTCCACTAGAGGCAGAGAACCTAGCAAACCTCGGAGTAGAACCCCGCAGAATCTATGAAATCGGCTCAGTAGCCTTCGACAACATAGTAATTGACGAATCAGAAACGCCAGACCACCCCTACGTACTCGTGCTATGGCATCCAGTTCCCACAAACGAAAAAATCACAGATGAGGAGGCAATCTCCCTCTTCCACAGATTAGAAGCTATCCTCAAAAAATTCCCCGACATCCACATCTACTGGTTGCCTCCCAACAAAGAAGAATGCTCAGAAAGCATACTACTACACCAAACCAGCCTAAAAGAAGCCAATGACCGCGTACACATAATCGAACGAATGCCACGACCAAAATTTCTAGGCTGGCTAAAAAACGCCACAGTCTTCATCAGCAATAGTAGTTCCACAATATACGAAGCCCCCCACCTTGAAACACAAGTACTGAACTTCAGTGTAAGAAACCAAGAACGACTACAACCAGAAATAAAAACAGGAGGCACAACCCGTCTCGCCGATGCACTAGCTGGCTTTGACCTTGAAGACATAATCATAAAACTAGGCTACGCACAAAAAATCAAGGAACTAAAAGAACTTGAGAAAGCAGCTGATAAACTGGAGGCAACTGCTAAATTTGCTTTGGGTATATCCAAAACTATAGAAAAGGGACTACAGTTTGGCTGGTGGTGTCCGCCAAAGGGCAAGTGTCACTATATCAGAAACGGAGAACCAATCTGCGGAAGAACCAAAGCCTACAAACCACATCCAGAAACCCAACTTACTGATAAAGTTGAAGACGGCGATAAATGTGCATTCTGCAAAGTCAAACTCGGAAAAGAATCCTAGAAAATGGGAGCAACCACAACCAAAACATCTGGTTCCTACAAAATGGAATTGGGTCGTTGCATATCCAGAAACTCTATTTCTAGGGAAACGAGTTGATATTGGGTGCTTCTGCTTTATTCAAGCAGAGGCAGGCGTAATCATAGGTTCAGATGTACAAATTGGGGCATTCACCGCAATATATTCTGTTTCCACCATCAACGACAAACGAGGCAGCGTAACCATCAAAAAGGGATGCAGAATCGGGGCGCATAGTCTGATAATGCCTAGCGTAATAGTCGGAGAAGGAGCAATTGTAGGTGCATACAGCTATGTTGACCGTGACATACCCCCCTATAGTAAGGGTTGGGGGCAACCTTGGCAACAAAAAACTGGATTGAGTAAGGCTTAAAGGGTAGCACCTGCGATATACTATTCAGGTGTCGCATTTGTGAAGTCCTCTCCAGACCATAACGCTGTACAGCCATCACTCAGAGCACTAAAGAAATCATGGACGCAAAAACATCGCATTGGTACAAAATATGGTATTCATAGTGTCAAACCAAAAGTTGAAGCCAAACACGAAGTTCCTGAACCTCCCGAAGGCGACGATGAAGATATTGACGAAGAAGAAACAGAATCAGGTGGCACATTAATGTCAGAATCCTCCCAGAATAAACGAATTGCATTATGTGAAAAACTTGATACTGCTGTGCTTAGAGAATTAGAACGAACTATTCAACTATGGAATCAAAGAGAACTTGC
>JABXGU010000628.1 GCA_016550415.1 archaeon
AACGAAATCATTCCCTTGAGAGTCTAAAAAGCCCGACAAATCAGCTGACTGTGCAGGAGCCCAAGAAAAGAGGTTCCAAACAATTTGACCACAAACGTTAGCCATGATGAATAAGCTAACACCACTTCCAAGACCCCAACCCTTCTGAATCATTTCGTCCATAAGAATGACGATAACTCCTGTGAACATCAACTGTAAAAACACAAGTATTGCAGTTGCTGGTATAAGCTCACCATAGGCTCCAGCAAAGATATATGCGACTGCTTGAAATGCTGTCATGAAAATAGCTAGTACCTTCTGGGCACCCGTATATAGCGACCGCTCATATGGATCAGACATGTCCACACGAATTAGCTGTGAACCAACCAATAGCTGCATGATAAGTCCAGCTGTGACGATTGGACCAATCCCCAACTCCATTAGAGTGCCACGCTGAGAAGCTAGTATTATTCGCAGCCAATAGAAGTAATCATAACCAGTTGTAGGGTCAACACCGTACAATGGGATATTGGCCATCATGAGAAAAAGTAGAAGAATAACTGCAGTCCAAGCGAACTTTTCACGGAATGAGACTTTCCGCTCGGGTGCCTTGACTTCAGGCATTATTCGAACTAGAGGTCGTAGTGCGTTGAGGAATCGGCTCATTCCATCTGCCTCATAATACTGTGTTTATTTCGTTTGATTGACTACTGTTTTGGTTTCAAGTTTTCATTCTGGTTGTTGTTTCTGTTTAATTGTGTTTTGGTCTATGATTTGGATTTCTCGCTTGCTTTAGGCTTTGCTGCGGGTTTTGCTTTGGTTGTTGTTTTAGTCTTTGGTCTGGCTTTAGATTTCTCTTTCATTTCTGTTTTGGGTTTAGCTTTAGCATCTGGCTCAGCTTTTGGAGTCTTTTCTTTTGCAGGAGCCTGGACTGTGCCCTTTGTACTTCCACCCGCTGCTTTGATTTTTTGTGCTGCCCGTTGAGTGAAAACGGGAGCAGTTATTGCAAGTGGGATTGTGATAGAGCCACTGCCAAGAACCTTGTCATACCCGTATTCAGTTAGGTTGATTGGAATAGTGGCGTCTTTGGGAGGGGTTGTGCCCTCCGTGAAACGGTCGAGGTGAAGGGCGATGTCACCGACATTGATGGTACGAGGTCTCTTCAGAAGAGTAGGAGGACGACGAAAGCCATGCTTACCAAAACGGTCAGGGTCATGGGCAGTAACGTATGTCCAATCATGTTTTTTACCACCTGTTTTTCCTTTTCCGCCTCGTTGTCCAGCTTTGCGATGCTGACCTATTCGACCGTAACCGTGAGTGCGGCTTCCACGACGCCTGCGAACACTTTTGGGTTTCCGTATAGCCAATTTGGTTTCTCTCCACGATTTTTATCACATATTTGTAGCATCATTGCTTATCCAAGTGTACTTCAAGGATGCCATTAGCATAATGAGTTTTAGCAGTATCCTGCTTGATTGGAACAGGCAGTTCAATGGTTTTAGCGTATTTGCGATGAGGCGTGTCAATGTGTATTGCAATGCTGCTATCATTTATTGTTAGGTTAATATCGTCCTCTTCCACGCCAGGAATTTCTGCTACAACAATAATAGAGTCATCTTGTTCCAACACTTCGATTAGAGGTTCACGTTCTTCCTGAACGGTCGGAGTTGTCCCTTTTGCTTTAACATTACCAAAGGGATTCAACTGGACACGCCCATCGGGCCCAATCGCTGCAGAGAACCCCCAAACCATAGGACTCTTTTGAAGTTCACGCAAGATTTCTTCAAATTGCTCTTCAGTATCAGAGGTGAATAATCCTTCTGGAGCATTATCGCCCAGCCGCTCCATCAATTCTTCAATCATCCGCTTAACTGCCTCAAACTGGGTCTGGAAGATGTCATCTTCCCACCATGGTTTTCTTTTTCTTCGGCTGTCCTTATCGGATGACAAAATTTTCACCTTTTTTCAAACATAATTGCTTGGCTTCATGTCATGCGCATGATTAGTCCATTAATACCGGCGCCTCTATACCCAAGCTCGCCTTTTTGTTGAAAAGACCGCTTTGTACTGCCACGGAAGCCTTTCGAAGGCGGGTGTAACCGAAATACCTTCTTAAGCTTTGGGATGGCGGCTAGGTCTATTTTGAAGTCAACCAAGGCTTTAGCAAGCTCATCTATTGTTTTTAAGTTGGCATTTTTGGCGATATACTCGTCTGTAAGATGCCTATTTCCTTCGAGACGCCCACGCTTGCGGAGTAATCTAGCAAGTGTTGGTGAATCTATTTCACCCCAAGTAATAGTATCCTTAACTTTCTGAAGCATTCCAATGTTTGTCTGCCGATTATCGATGATAATGGCATGGTGTACTCGTGTCAGGTTAAGGAGTCGAACAGTTTCTTTGATATCCTTGCGTTGACCAATAACACTGCGTACTCGTACAACAGCAATTAGTGTCTTAGCTTCAGTAGCTTCTCCATTCATTTTATTCAGATCTCCGTACCCAATCTTGGGGTGTCATGATTCTGTGAGTTTTTTCGAGTGCAGCAAATACAGAATGAGCAAAATTTAATGTGGTCCTTGTATGACCGCGTGTTCGGGACCAAACATCATGAATGCCCGCAAGTCGTAAGACAACTTTAATCATATCTGCTGTTACTAAACCTGTGCCTTTTGGTGCAGGAAGAAGTTTGACCCTTACACTACCTGTTTTCCCGTCCACCTTGTAAGGAACAGAGTGGGGATCAGAGCAACCACATTCCCAGCTACCACAACCTCGTCGGACTGGAATGAGGTTGAGTTTGCCTCGGAGGATAGCTTTGCGGATTGCAGGACCGATTTCTGAAGCTTTCCCTTCACCAATTCCAACAAAGCCATTTTCATTTCCCACAATAACAGTGGCCTTAAAACGTGATTTCTCTCCTGCATCGGTTTGCTTCTGTACCAAGTTAATGTCGATGACTTCCTCTTGCAAATCGGGAAGCAGAACATCGATAATTTCAGGTTCTTTGATGGGCAAAGTCAGTTGGAACAAATCACTAATGGAAGTGATTTGACCATTCTTTACCATGTGCCCGACGCTGGTAACAGGAATCCATTCGTCAATGGAAAAATCACGTGGATGTTCTCTTTTACTCATCAGGATGACCCTCTTGTCTGGAATTTCTTAGTAATGTTTGTTTTTGAGGTTTCGAACATTGCAGGGAGCTTTGTGAGGTCTGCTCGACCCTTCGAAACTTTACCAAATTGTCGTTTAAACTCAGTTGGAGCATCTTTACTTAGTTCATTAGCGTAAGTTACGATATGTTCGCCAGAAATCCGTTTTTCTGAAGGAAACATTTTCTCGGAACAGTGAATCTTGAGCCCTGCATCAATAGCACCCTTAATAACAGAAAATATCCTTGACCCAGGAATTGGCAGAGCTAATCCAATATCAGTGATAGCAGATGTTACTCCTGCCTTCAATGCTCGCTGACCAACTAGATAGCCAGTAAGATATGCAGCAGGTAGATTCTTTACACCAGCAGTCCATCCAAATTCCTTCAAATGTCGTGACTCAGCAAATCCAATAGTACGATCGCCCTTAGGAAGTGCTTCCATGACTTGAGCAACGATACGAGTACTGGATATGCGAACGACCAACCTAGGATGAGGTGAAATCACCATTCGGCGTCTGGCGTGATAATCAGTTTTTCCTTGACGCCTACGACGAAATGTTGCTTTATAGCGGGGTCCAGTTGCCATTTTTTAACGCCTCTTTATTTGCCTCTTTTCATTTTGTTTTCTTGAATGTAGACGTCGACACGACGTATTGATTCGAACATGCCACCTTTTGCTAATCGATATAACCGCCTATAATCAGAGGGACGGATGATACGCTGAACACGGAGCTTCTTTATATGACGACGAATAGCCCGAATTTTCAGCATCCATCGCTCTTTCTTGGATAATTTTGCAGTAGATTTGCCCTCACGGCTTCCAGGTCCACTTCGCATTCCACTTTTTCTTTTTTGGTGAAGCACTTTAGCTCTGGCACGACTTACACCAACAATATGACGACGACGGATGGCACCTTCATGGATTAAGCGTCTAATATCGTCACGACGAATAGCTAGGGCTACATCATCAAGTCGGTTCGGGTCAATCCAAATCCGGTTCCTACCGACATTAAGCATACGTGCCGCTAATTTACGTGCTGGACGAACATTCATTATTTTTCACCGTATTCTAGTGTTCCTCTTCTGTTGGTATGATATCTGTTGGTTCAGGAAGTCGCGACTTAAGTTGGGGATTGAGCACTCGTAAGCCCAAATCATCTGCTCGCTCCAAAATGGTAAGACGCTTTCGATCACCAACACGACTAGCAATTCTCACAGCATGAACAGTAGGATGAAGACCATTCAATTGCTCAATAGTGTGTACTAACACCTCTTGCAATCCAGAAGGATGAAGATTTCTAAGCTTAGCTGGACTTCGATAGCCTACAGAAGGCATCTGTGGGAAGCCCTTCTTATTTTCTCGAATCTTGGAATCAATTCCAATTGGACGCCGCCAACTTGGCTTTACACGCTTGTATCTCCAACTTTCGGAACGGCGAAATTCGGGCTTCCTCTCTTTGTCTTTACGCTTTAGGAGCAATTCCTTTCTTAGCCGTTTTAGATGTTTGCTTTTTTTCATAGTGAATCACCCTTCATTAAATCTAGATGGTCCAAACCTGCTCACCAATGCGTTTCTCGTAGACGTACACACCGTCGTGGAATTTTCTTGGGTCTTTTCGACGAAGTCTTGTAGCTGCCTGAATGTTTGCAGCTGTTTGTCCAACAAGCTCGATATCTATACCTTCTATAATGACATCGTCGCCTTCAACTCGGACTTTAACGCCGGGTAAAATCTTGGCGACGCGTATGGCCTTTTCGCCATAAAAGTTCGTGATTGCGAGTTTGTCATCAACAACCTTGGCTGTTGGTGGAAAATGGGCGAAGACGATTTTCATCTTATATGTGACGCCGTGAGTAACTCCCAACATCATATTTTTGATATGTGAAAGAATAGTTCCCACTAGCGCAATCTGTTGGCTACGTGGGAATTCTACAGAGACTCTAATCGCGTTCTTAATGTGTTCAATGGTTACTTCAGCGTGATTGAAATCACGGACTATTTCGCCCTTAGGTCCTTTTACTGTTACTAGCCTTCCATCTACTGTGACTGTCGTACCCTCAATCACGGGAGTCGATAATTTGAATTGCGTTCTTTTTGGTGGCATTATTATTCACTCCTTGGTCTAGTAGATGTAGGCTATGAGACGCCCTCCATGTCCTTGTTCGATAGCTTCTTGATGGGACATGAATCCCTTAGATGTAGAAACGATAAGAATTCCAAATTGGCGTGCTGGGAGGTATCGCTTCTCCCAGTATTCAAAGTCGGTCCTTTTGACTGCAAAATTTGGTTTAATGACACCGCAATGGTTAATTCGCCCAAGGAGTTCAACCCGGAGCATACCTGCCTTCCCATCATCGATGAACTCAAACTCACCAATATATCCGAGACGTTGCATGATACGTAACGCTGCTCCAACTCGCTTGGAAGCAGGAGCTAAAAGTACTTCAGACTTACGTAGCAATTCATGATTCATAATTGTCGAGAAGGCATCTGCCAATGGATCTTTTACTGTCATCTTATCATTCACTTCTTTAGCTGTATTTTCGAAATCCCAGTTCTTCTGCTACCTCGCGGAAACACCGTCGACACAACATGATATTATAACTGCGAATAACTGCACGATGAGTACCACATCGCCGGCAAGAGCGGCTTCCTTTACCTTTTTTCTTTTCCTCAGACATGTTACTCTTCCTCCATCTCTGGTTGAGTGAATTGAACACCAAGTTCTCTTGTTAGTACCTCCATCGCTTCTTCAGGAGTTATCCGATGACGCTTGGGGATTTGATGACGAGCTCGGCGCCGGCGTTTAACACGATATCCGGGTCGCTCAATGCAAATACAGACATCCATCCCGAAGATCCCAAGTTCAGGATCATACCTTACACCAGGAATTTGGATATGCTCGGAGACTCCGAAAGAGATGTTTCCAGCATGGTCTACAGAAGAAGCAGGAAGCTGGTTTTCCTTTGTATCTAAAGCGCGTTTAGTGAACTCTATGGCTTGGGTTCCTCGCAATGTCACCTTGCAGCCCATCGGTTCACCTTTCCGGAGACCAAAGTCACGGTTAGTTGATTTTGCTAAAACATTCTTAGGCTTCTGACCTGTCAGGGTCTCTAGAATAGTTTTAGCCTTTGCAAGTGTTTCGCCTCCAACACCAAGGGACATATTAACGACAACCTTCGAAATGAAGATTTTCCGCATCATATTGCCCTTTTTCAGCTTGGGCTTCTCCTTAGGTTTGGGCTCTCCTTGTCGGCTTGGTTTTGGCTTAGATTCAGACGGAGCAGTTTCTGCCTTGGGTTTAGCCGTCGTGCGCCTTCGTGTTGTTTTGGGTTGGGTGCTAGTTTCAACTTTTGACATGCTTAGCTTGCCTCCGGAAGAGTAATGATTGGTTTATCTTCACCAATTGGAAAGACGTACCGGATTGCGGTTAGAATTGTTGTTCCATCAGTACTCTCGATGGTTCCCAATTGGGTTTCAGCATCCATTTTTACTAGCTTACCAACGAAGGCAACATGAACGCCACCTGTAATAACTGTCAGCGTACCTTCTTTCAATGGGATGTGACTCTCGATATGTTGTTCAGGTACCTTGATGAGTAGCGTATCACCACAATGGTAACTTTCTTTCGGCTTTCCCTTTGGATTATCAACAGAAAGTAAAATGTTACGACCGTCATGAAGGTGTAGCTGGATATTTCCTTTAGCGACTGTGGTCTTGCCAACTATCTTACAAGGCTTGATTTTGGCTTCTTTTACAGCAATTGGTTGAATCTGTATGAGATGGCTAGCAGAGGGAAGCATACGAACTCGTGTCTTGATTTCAGGCACTTCAATAATGTCCATTAGTCCTACAGGATATTTGTAATCCTTATGTACACGACCATCTACCAGAACTAGGCCTTTTGCAATAACACGGCGTGTTTCATTGAGTGTCTTTGTTAACTTTAGTAAATCACGTATGACAACACCGAGTGGCAGACTTTCATCCATTGGGTGAGGACCTGCATTAGTCCTAATAGTAAATGGTCTCTCTTTGCGTCTTATAGGCCAATGAAGAGGCGCCGCTAACCGTTTCAGATGTTTCCGTGAACCTTTTGGCATAACTACTCCTCCAAATTACTTATTGTCAGATTCCTGATGCCCCCCTGCTTTGCGATCGATGATTGCTTGGCGGGCTTTATCCAGTTTCAATTTTGTAATCATTACACAAGAAGGTGGAATGGGAAATGACACAGCTGAGCCATCAACCTTATCGATGGTGATATTCTCAATTTCCAATCGCACATTCTTCATATTCACAGCTGTTACAGTACCCTCTGAATCACGAAAAGCTCCACGGACAACTAGCACTGTGTCACCTTTACGAACGGGCAATTTGTGAATTCCATGCTTTTCAGCAAGTTCAGGTGCTAAGCGAGCAGTTAGGAGTTTGTGCCGCTTATGCCATGGTGCTGAATAGAGAAGTTTCCGCTGCTTCTTGGGTTTCTGTGATACCATCTTATTTCACTACTCCTACACAATGATGCTGGCAACACTTGCGACTCGCGGCCAGCGTTCAGCAGCTTCACGAGCGATTGGTCCACGAATTTCAGATCCCTGTGGATCCCCTGTTTCGGAGGTAACAACAACAGCATTGTCCTCGAACTGAATCCATTGTCCGCTCATACGGCGAAATGGTCTTCGCTGACGAACAATGATCCCGCGAAGCACTTGGCGACGCATCTTAGGTGTTCCTGCCTTACAGGAAACTACGACCATGTCTCCAATACCTGCAGAAGGTTGTCGACGTAATCGTCCATGATAACCGATAACTGAGATAATCTCAACAATCCTAGCCCCACTGTTATCTGCCACAACTAAACGTGCGCCAGTGGGCAAAGCATGGCTAATGCGGATTTTTGAGATACCTCGCTGTTTCTTCCCCCGTTTCACCATAACTACTTCACATCCTCCTTACCTTTGATTTTACCAACAACTACGAAAGAAACTGTTTTACTCAAAGGTCGGCATTCAACAATACGAACAGTATCTCCAACTTCCACTTGAATACAGGGAGGAAGACGTGCTGGCGTCATAGAGTGGCACCGAGCATAACGGCGATATTTCTTAATAAACCGAAGATAGTCACGACGAACCACGATAGTTTCTTTCATCTTGGTGCTTGCTACAACTCCGTCCATTGTCCGCCCTCGTACTGGGAGTGAACCATGAAAAGGACAGAGAGGATCTTTACATTCCTCGCCAGGTGGATCTACTTTTACGCCAATATTACGAGTTACCATCGAAGACGTTTCGCCCTCCTTAGTCTTTCTGCAGGATGACCAATAATTGTCTGACCATCTAACTGAGTATTTTCACCATTTGGTAGAGTTATTTCCAAGGAGACGCAATCTTTGGGGATTGTTCTCCTTGTTGTTCCATCAGACAAGGTCAATGTGCTAGATGTTTCATCGACAATGTGACCATGAATGTTGGAATAGGAGGCATTCGTAGATTCCACTACTGAGGCATTAAGACCAATGAGTGGACGAATAATGAGGCGAGTTGTATCGTTTACAGTTTTATTCACTTCCACTAACCTCCCTATCCATTTCTTCAACTTCTGTCATGCGTCGATGTTCGTTGATAACAGTGAGTAGACGCGCTATGTTCTTTCGAATTGCGCGAATGGCACCAGGATTTTCCATACCAGCACCTGAAACCATAGCAGCACGTTGCTTGGCTAATTCAGAACGGTACTCTGCGAGTTTTCGTTCACGTTCATCTTCCCGCATATTTCTGATTTCAGACATTTTGAGTAGTGCCATCTTCATTTTTTCCTCCATCATAGAGCGTATTATTTGGATGCAGAATCCTTACCAGTAGAAGATCCCTTACCCGATTTCGACTTCGGTTTATTCTTACTTTTTGCTTTGGGCTTTGGCTTTTCTGCAGCAGACTTCCCCTTTGCCTTCGGTGTCGCCTTCTCCTTTGGCTTTGCTTTTGGCTTGGCCTTTGCTTTTGGTTTAGGCTTTGGCTTTGCTTCTGCCTTTGCCTTAGCCTTGGGCTTAGCTTTGGTTTTTGGCTCAGGTTTTGTTTCTGGTTCAGGTTCTGGCACAGGTTTTGCCTCTGGCTCCTCAGGTTTCAATGGCGATATTTCTTCGCCTTCCTCGGTTGTTGGTTCAGCTTCTGGAGCCTCTGAAGGTTCTAAAATCTCAGATTCTATTGATTCTTCTTCTTGCGGTGACTCTTCCATATCAGGAGGTAGCTCTGCGCTTTCTTCAGGAGTCTCTTCAAGTGGTTGAGTGGCTTCAAAAGGAACTTCCTCCTCAACTACTTCAATTTCTGACCCCTCTGCAACGGGAATCGGTGCGGGAACTGCCTCTTTATGCTGAATAGAAGGACGATCAGGAATGGCTGCATTAGGAAGCATTATTCGGACCTGTACACCAATTGTCCCTAATTTCATGATAGCGAATGCCGTGCCAGAACTAACATTAACCCTTACTGGCTCTCCGGTCTTAGCTACATATCCACTCCTAAATTTCTGATGACGAGCACGTCGGCTAGTAAGCTTGCCTTTAACGGAGATTTCTACACCTACGGCACCAGCACCTACTATTCGACGAAGGACCCCATATGCTGCGCGGCGGAATTGATCACCACGCTCCAGCCTTTGAGCAAGTCGTTCAGCCATTACTGGACCATTCAGCTCAGGCACTTCGACTTCATTAACTTCTATTTGTGGTGCTTCTAATCCAAATTTTGTCTCAAGAGTTTCGGTGAGTTCTCGTACGGTTACACCTCGACGACCAATCACAATTCCAGCTCTTGTAGCATAAATAATGACTCTCATACCAAGGGGAGTTTTCTGCAGATCAACTCCAGCATATCCAGCACGTCGCAATTCAGTTCGAAGGTAATCGTCTATTTTTACTCTTAGAAGCCCCCGAGTGATAAAATGATTTTCAGCTGACACTGTTATTCCTCCGTCACAACCACTTCAATATGGACTAGCTGTTCGTCAAAGGGAGAAGACCGTCCTCGAGCCCTTTCGATTACACGACGAAGGACACGCCCCGAATAGGCAGATATGTGAGTAACGCGGAGCCGTTCAAGGTCAAGGCCCTTGTAATCAGCATTATTTTCTGCGTTTTCGAGAACTTTGAGAATAGCCTTCGATGTCTTTACTGGGAACCGTCCAGAATCTGCTTTCTCTAGCCCCCGTCGATGACCCATCTTTTTATCATGGCGTCGGTAGGGAACCGCTTGTCGAAGAGCGATAACCTCTTCTAGAAAGCTTTTCGCAGCTTCAAGTCGAAGACCTCGAACTTCCTGACAGACCTCTCTAGCAGCTTTTGGCGAGATGCGCACCTCGCGTCCGCTAGCTTTGGCGGTTTTGTCAGGGTCTAATCCGATGATGGAATATCCATATTCTGGCATGGTCTACCAACCTTGATTGGTTGAATAGCATTTTTTGCGGGTTGCAGTCTCGAAGACTCCGAGAGCCGCTATTAAGTGTTTCTTTACACAGGGTGAGCAGGACCCTCGGTGCTGTGCCGCACTCCTGTACTAAAATACAGGAGCGTCCCCCCAGAAGCAATGTAGTCCTTATAAGAATTCTGTTTCACTAGTTCATGCTTCAGGTTTGATTGAAAAGGGTTTGGAGCCGGTAAGGATGGACTCTGGCAAGACGTTTTGGTATTTTCTTAGAAAAGACGTATCTGGTTTTCTTTTTCTTTCCGTGTCAGGAAGAAGCTCTGGAACGCTACTTATGCGAGAGCCAATTGGATACCAACGTTGGCATTTTTCGCACCGCAGTGTTCCGGATATTATCTCTAAGCCATGAAAATATTCTACAAGTGGCTTCAGTGCAGTAGGTGAAGGTTTTTGCTGAGAAAAAACAGAAAATGCCTTTCGTGCAGCATCTAATTTCTGGTCAAAATCCTTGTTACCAGAAAGATTGTGCACGGGACCTAGGGAGGGTTCACTAAGAACACCCTTCTTGTAGTGAACCATCAATTCATTGGCAAGTTCCTTAGAATCTGCTAATTTGATTTTATCCACTTGAAGTACATGGATTGTGAGAGGGTGTTCTTTACAAATCGGGCAGGCTAAAATATTGAGTAACCATGGCTTCATGGTACAATCCTCATATGGTGTCAATAGACCCGGTCTTTCTTCACAGCCAACCATTCTTAAACATAGCCCTTCTTTGGTTAAAACCTGTTCAAATGAAAAAAGAGAATGCTTTTTGTCGAATAACATTGATTCTTACCTATGCCAACGCTAATGGAGCACATGGCAATTGCTGGGTTCATTGCACTGCCCCTAGCAAGAAAGCCAAAATGGATTATTGGTCTTTGCTGGGTTGCTATTCTTCCAGACCTTGACATTCTTCTTGGCCTACACCGAATTGCTTTCCACTCTTTGCTTTTTCTTGTGCCCATTAGTGCGATTCTTGTTGGTGTTTCATGGCGTTGGTTCTCAAATTATCGTGAACCTGCGTTCTTTGCTGCTTTCTGTTTACTTAGCCACACCATCATGGATTGGCTTCAAGGATGGGTTGCCCTCCTATGGCCAATAGTGCCATTCACATTCTGGCTAAATATCCATTTACAACTTGCATGGCAAGGGCAGGTTCTATTGCCCTATCTTGAAATTGGACCCATGATTGGTCCCCTTGAACCACTTTTTGAACCAAGTACGGCTTCTCTTCTTGGGCCTTTCGAATTTGTCTTCTTTCTCTTTTTCATTATAGTCGCTCTAATCAAAATCCGGACTACGAAGAAAACCTAGTCACAGTAACTACTAAGAGTCAAGTAACATTCTCTGTGAGCGAAGAATCAAGGATTTTCTAATGTATTTTGGAAAATGGGATTTTAGACCAATACGGATTACTTCAAGGGTACGTATTGGCTTCCACGAGTAGCCCCGATACCGGGGTTACCATGGCGTACAACTTTGTTAGTAGGAGCGTATTCGCCAAGATAATGACCAATATGTTCAGCCCTGACTTCAAGGGGAATGAACTCTTTGCCATTATGGATAGAAATTGTGAGACCGACCATTTCAGGGAGAACAATCATATCGCGGCTGTGAGTTCGAATGATACCTTTCCCGCCTTTTCCGATTGATTGTCGTGCGCTTCGCATACGTTCAAGGAACTTCTTTTGACGGGTTGAAAGACCGCGGCGTAGGCTTCGGCGCTGACGGCTAGGTAGAAGTCGGATGAATTCATCCATTGGCATCCGCTGAAGGGCTTCCAATTCAAAGCCACGATACTTGAATTTCTTTACCACATGTCTCACCTATGGCGGGCAAGTTTCAGGATACAGTTACGCCTTTTAAGAATTTCTCCTTACAGTCTCCTCAAGTGAATATTTTCCTAAGTCTACTTTTGTAGGTTGTAGAAAACCCGAACCTCACCATTATTGTAAATCAAAGCTGTACTAGTATGATATGTTAGCCAGTTAATGATGCCAGGCTGCAAGGCTTCCCATTGTACTCCAGATGGAAGCCAGAAGCCATTTTGCTCCATATAATGATGCGAAGCAGCGTAGGTGAAGGTTGTTGATTGATCTCCATCAACGAATAGTTGGATTCCTCCGTCTATCGAGGCAGATTGATGCAGATAATAGATGTAATAATATGTGAAGAGATGATCACTAACAGTTATGCTATTTGGTTCGGAATGAGCTGCCAACCATTGGTTGCTGTTTTGAATGGGAATGGTGATGCTGCATCCATATCCAAAAAAGGGATCGCGTGCAAAAGCCAAGGTAGTTACGGGTAGAACAGATAGAAGTCCGATAATTAATGAGATTTGGATAAATCGAGCGCGCTTAGGCTGGGAAGTTGTATAGAGAAATACACCAATGCCAGCTAGAGCACATAGGGGAGCGATTGCGAAAATTGAGAAGCGATAGGTCAGAATAAGATTCAGGGAAGAACGCCCACTGAAAAATGCGAAAAATAATAGACCCAATATAGCGAATGTCCAGGATGAAAGGAAAATCTTTACTCGAGGGGTCAGCCTATCGATTGAAGAGAATCCAATACCCGCCAATACGCAAGTACCTACAAAAGGCAGCAACATGAGAATAGTCTGAATGGGGAGAACCGTTAGGGAGAATACGGGGATAATTGCAAGATTTGCAAAGAATGCTGCCAGTAATATCAGAGCCAAGGCGAGGATAAAGAGTTTGAGACTTCTCGATGTTTTTTGAGCGAAGACACGGCGTAGATTTAGTGCGCCAAAGATGACAAAATAAATGAACAGACCAAGACCAACTATTCTAGCGTCAATAAGTAGTAGACTGATACACCCAAATACAACAAAGTAAGTAAGGGCAAATCCAAACACTGTGAAGTAAATAGCTGTCTGGTAGATCCATGGTCGAAATTCAAGTTCTTTTGTATGAAGAGAATAGACCTGTAAAGAGGATATGACGAAAATAATTATGCTGCCTGCAACAATAAAGGTGAAATGATGTACTGGAATGATTGCGCTCATCAGAACCACCACTGGTAGAACATGTGCTAGTTCTTTTGGAGAACGAGTTGAAAAAGCCAAGAGCGCAATGGATACAAAGAGACGAGCCAATCCTTCCTTGTAAGTTGTGCCCATAATAAGAGTGAGTGGTGCTGCAAATCCCATTAGAGTGAGACTCACCAAAGAGATAATGTTGTTTCCAGTGAGTCGCCGAATTAATAGATAAAAGACGACAAGTGAAAGACTGCACAAGAGAGGTATAAGGATATGACCAACCGTGATGGTATCAATCCCTGGA
Source organism: archaeon (assembly GCA_016550415.1). The sequence goes on from JABXGU010000628.1 coordinate 13,909, forward strand.
AACATTGCGAAGAGAGCAATGAGAATGTTTAGACCCGGCCAATGATCGTCATAATCGCCTAGGATGTTAAAGTATCCAGATTGGAGGATTTCATCTGCTTTTGCGATATGAACCCAAGGATCTGGAAGATACGGTACACCCAAAAATAATGCCGGAAGTACTCGAAGAGCAACACATAGGGAAATAATTAACAGAGAAAGAGCAATTTGGCTTCTATCACTGAAGAAAAGGCTGGCAAGGCTCTTATCACTGTCCATCGCATCACATCGTAATATCGTGTTATGGTTGTTAGTAATAAATATCGGAACTTTATTTAGGATTTTTTCAGTTGCTGGAAATTTCCAACCAGAACAATTATAATAAATGTTCTTCCTAAGAATGATAAGAAACTTGGGAATGGTGGTATTTGGCTATTTGAAAAACATAAACAAGTTTTTAATTGTTAGTTATCTACCCCGCGTTAGTAGGACTACATTTTGATGACTAGCGATTGCAGGTTGAATAGTATATGCGAGTATTACAGGTTACATCATGCTTCGGAGAACAATATGGGGGTACAGAACGTTATAGCTACAATCTCTCGAGGGAACTTGTAAAACTCGGACACAGTGTTCAGGTCTTTGCTTCACGCCTTAATTCAACAACACCATTGACTGAAGAGTTCGATGGTTTGAAAGTTAGACGTTTTCCCTCAATTGGTTTTGTTTGGAATGTCAATCCCATCTCTATATTATTACATAGCCTAATTACTGCAAAATTCGATATTGCCCATGTTCATTCATATCTCTACTTTTCCTCAAATCAAGCTGTTTTGGCAAAAATTATCAGAGCCTGTTTTCACAGAAAAACACCACTAGTTCTACACCTTCATGGTGGACTCGGTATCCCTCCATACATGCGCCAGCAACCGATAAAACGGATATTCAAGCAGATATATGATTCAACAGTGGGCAAGATGATGATGCTGGGTGCAGACCAGATACTGTCTGCCTGTGTCTCTGATTCAATCAAAGCTCAAGAAATATTCAATTTGCCAAAGGAGCGAATCGCCATTGTTTACAATGGTATTGATACAACTATGTTTCATCAGCAACCAATGAGTACTGAAGATAATCCAGCACCATATGTGCTATTTGTTGGCGATTTAGAATATTGGAAGGGTGTAGACACACTAGTTGATTGTATGCGTATTTTGGATGAACAGGGAGAAAAAATCAAACTAAAGCTAGTTGGAGTGGGAAGTATTGAACCGATACTCCGAAAACGTTCACGCAATCTTGACATAGAATTTCTTGGTCAAGTGCAGCACAGTGAAATGCCGAAATTAATGGGTTCTGCCTTCGCATTCATTCTTCCTTCATTATGGGAAGGAACACCAACAGTAGGATTGGAGGCGATGGCAGCTAGAACACCGTTCATTGGCACGAATATCGGAGGGATTCCTGAAATCGTGGAGGATAAAGTAACTGGTCTGCTTGTTCCTCCCGGAGATCCAGAAGCTATAGCAAACGCCATAATTGACCTTAAGAACAAAAAATTGCGTCACACCATTATACAGAATGCACACAAACTCGTACTTGAACGACATTCAATAGAAAGACTAGCGCTACAGACAGTCAAAGTCTATGAACGTGTTTTGGAACGCTAGACATTCATTCAAGGAACGACATAAAAACATGGAAACCAAGTTAGCAAACCCGAATGTAAGCTTTAAAGAATGAATTTTTAATCCGCATGATAGTTCAAAAAAATGGTTGGATAAACAATGTTCATGAAAATACCTGTAAAAGACGTTGAGAGCAAGTTAAGGCAAGGTAAAATTTCTATTGCAGTAGTTGGCGCAGGACGCATTGGATTACCCACTGCAGTTCTATTCGCTAATGCTGGAGCCAAGGTTACAGCCTGTGATGTTAGCCCAAAAGTAGTAAAATGGATTAATGAGGGCAAGAATTACATTGACGAACCAGGATTAGATGAACTTTTCGAGAAGGCGTTCCGATCAGGCAATTTGAAGGCATCCCAGAACACTACAAAGGTTATGGA
>JABXGU010000069.1 GCA_016550415.1 archaeon
AAATCCGATGAGAGGAAATATGATAATCCATTTGCGTTCGTTGAAAAAGGCAGGAAAAGCTAGGATAATCGCATAGATTACAATTAGTAACATATAGAATCCAATCATTCCAAAGTCGACATACTGACCCCACAGCGACCAAGCACTATAGGGAAGAATTCCCAGTCGCGTCAACTGAACCAATACTTGACCAATTAAAACGCTGAGAAAGATGAGAAATCCCAACAGTAAGAGCGTCCTTTGTCTACCAGAACTGGTCAAGACGCCCCACAAAGCGAGGACAATCATCAGGACCACTGGAATTAAACCCAGCAGCCCAAAGCTGTGCACAAACACTTCAAATTGCAACAAAACAGCCTCCTCACCAGCCTGCAACCCAACTTATACTTAAATTACTACTATACAAGTATATACATTCTAGGCGTTTTTGAGTGCAAACACCATGGTTGGGCATATGCAAATCTATGGCCGCCAAAGATGTTGGTGGCAGTGAAAGTACTCGTCTTCCTCGCCTGGGACACCGCTGTATTTCTCGTCATGACACTAGCAGTGACATATTGCAGCTGAAACGACAATTAGATTTATCACTAGCCGGGGGGGGGCCTAATCCAGTTGGCGCTTCTTGAGCATCACGTAAGCTCCAATGACTAATCCAAGAATCCACAAGACGCTCAGAGCAATCGTTGCCCAAAAGGCAATGGGGATTGCTGGGGGAATAAGGAACCATGCAGGAGGCCACACAGGCATCATAATGATCAGGAGAAACAACAACGCCCAGCGCTGATTTCCCCGATAGTGCCGTTGAAGGACCAGAAGCGCCGCAAAGGCAATGGCAATGTGCGCAAATCCTAGTAGACGCTGTGCAAGCACGAACGCATTGGCAAGTAGAGGAGAAAACGCCACGATTGCCGACCAGTCCATGCCAATATACTCCAAGATGAAAGACGGTGATCCAAGAACTGCAAAAACAACGCCAAAAGCCATCGAACCAAGCGCCACAACAATCAACAACACCCAACTAACATCCAGCAAACCAACTTTACGCAAAACATCACCCAACCTACTCACATATTGAGCTCTTCAAAAAAGATTTTCCTACCCTTTACAGACAATGATTTCCTACCAATGAGGGATAAAGAACGCTCCGATACTGTAAAAAGAAAAGTGGTCGTCCACCCCAGCTTGGAACAACACTCGTGTTCCCGACATCATACACCCGCTCCCATTGCCCGCTCCAAAGCGCTCAAACACACTCATTTTTAATTCATTATTATTAGACTTAAGAATTAGCCTGAGACATACAATATAGTATGAGAATACCAAAGGCAATGAAACTAGGGGAAGATGCTGTAGGCCAAGAGATATGGGCTTATTATCAGGGCCGAGAGGTTCTTGAAATCTGGGAACGTGATGACGGTTTCATCGTTGCGTCTTCCACGGAGCCAAAAAGATATTTTTTAGAATACGAAGATTGGTCACCTCACGAAAAACAGGCTATGAAATTCGTAAAGGGAAAAGTTTTGGATATAGGCTGTGGAGCCGGTAGACATTCACTGTACTTACAGAAACAAGGATTTGATGTTCTCGGAATTGACAACTCACCCCTAGCAGTAAAGGTCTGCAAACTACGAGGTGTAAAGAGGGTCAAAGTCATGACAATTGAAGATGCAGTTACAAAAACTGGATCATTTAACACAATCCTCATGTTAGGCAACAACTTCAGCCTATTTAACAACTTCAAAAAAGCACAAAGACTACTCAAAAAATTTTACAAAATAACCTCAAAAAATGCTCTACTCATCGCTGAAACCCGTGACCCCTACAAAACCGACAACCCTGTCTACTTAGAATATTATAAGCTTAACAAAGAAAAAAACCGAATGAGTGGACAACTAAGAAGCAGAGTCAGATTTGAACGATTCGCAACAAAATGGTTTGATTGGCTAATGGTATCCAAAGAAGAAATGAAAGAAATCCTAAATGGAACAGGATGGCAGATTCAAAAGCTCATAGATTCAGACAACACACAATATGTAGCCATCATCGAAAAACTAGCCTAAACCACCTTTCAAATCAAAAGCAAACTAGACCGCTTCTTTCACTACTAAATTTCATCGAGAAATGACTAGTACTAGCGAAGTACTGTAAAAAGAAAAGTGGTCGTCCACTGCAACAAAGCGTGTCTCACTTATTCCTTCGCCAATAGATGATCACTATAATAATTATGATGAGAACAATGAGGCCAAGCCCGAGCGCTAATATTAAGAGCTCAATAGGAAATGGCGGGGGGGCAATCACCGATCTTGCAATGGTAAAGGAATCTAAAAGGCTATAATCGGAGTTGACCGCGGTCACGGTGACGTGTGTGACATTTACGTCGATATTACAATAATGATACTCTGAATAGGCAACATCCGCTGATTGCCAAATCGGTGCCGTCACATTAATTCCCGCAAGCGGAGCCCCTCCACCACCCGTCGTGACATAATAGATTCCATCCCGTAGAGTGCGATAGTAATAATGATCATGTCCCATGAACACCAAATCGACATCATACTGGATAAACA
>JABXGU010000629.1 GCA_016550415.1 archaeon
TCAAGATTTTCATGGCGTAGGACTAGGAACTTCAATGACCGAGTGGCTTCTTATGCTAGCCCAAGAGAAAGGGATGCACAGAATAACCCTTCAGGTTGTGAAAGATAATCGAATTGCTGTGCGTCTTTACAAAAAATTCGGGTTTAAAATTGAGGGAAAAATGAGAGATGCCTTTTTTGGAGAAGATGGAAAGTATCATGATCTACTTGTATTGGGAAAAATTCTGAATGAAAATGTGTAATAAAAAGAGGGAATGAGAAGAAGATTGTGTTACCAGTCCTCATCATCATCTTCTTCCCAGTCTTCTTCCCATTCTTCTTCATCATCATCTTCTGGTTGCCATTTTTCAGGATTCATTATTGTTCACTCCGTTCTCCTGTTTCTAGTTTCTACACTACTTTGTCTTTGACTTTGATTTTGACTTAGATTTGGTCTTTGACTTTGATTTTGACTTTGACTTAGCTTTTGGAGAAATTGTCGTTCTCCTCCAATTCAATTTTTAATGTGCTGAATTCTTTGCATTCAATAGCTAGCTAATAGTCCAGGTTATCTCACAGGAGACCATCGTCGTTTCAGCAGCTCCATTCTGCTTAGAATATCAGCATAAAAATGCGCAGAGTATGTTGCATTTCAAATTTATTAGGCAAGAAAAAAGACTTAGAAATGGCTTAAAATGGAAAATACCTTGAATTTTAACGTTTTTCCTAGAAATCTAACAGAATCATCTTCCTTTAGAGAAAACGAGGATAATAATCGATGAATTCCTCGAAAAAAATGTTATTTAAAACTAATTTAATTGTCACATAATTTGATTCGTTGACGGACACGACTTATCGCAGAAAGACCTCGAGCAACCATGTATTTCATATCGATTCCAAGTTCATTCTTGAAGAAAATTGCCTTTATGCGGATATAGTGAAGGCGATTTCGGATGCTTATGAAACGCTTCTTGTAATAGGGGATCAGCTCTTTTTCAGGAATATGTCCTATCTCCCGGTATAGCTGGCGACTAGCTTCCAGAATTCGTTTGACTGATGTTTCAAAGGTTTTTTTGATCAGAGTCCTAGTGACATCTTCATTTGACTTCTGACAAAGTTCAAGCCGAGATGCATACCATACTGGAGAACCGAGTTCAATCAATTTTTGCACAAATATGCTGGGACGCAAGAGAACCTTGCTGTAGGGTCGAAAACGTGCAGCACGGATTTGGGGAGCAAGCACTACACCGGGTTTTACTCTGATAAGTGGAGTTCTCTGCATTAGGCGCGACACAGCTTGCCGTTTAAGTTCGTCCTTGAAGGGATTGAAAATAATTAGCACAAATCGAAGAGATTGAGCCCGGTAAGACATATTGGAAGTATTGTTACCCATTTTACTGAGGTCTCGCCTGGGAATGAGTGTTAGCACATCTGGTTCAGTGGGGACAGTGATCTGATTAGAGGGCTTATTTTTTCGTATAAGACCGAATATTCCTCGCCTGAATAATTGTTTGAGTAATCCTTCGTCTTGAAGAGTAATCCTAGATGGCTTCGTGGACAAATAGAAGGCTGAGAATCCCTTTAGAGGTTTGCTGCATGGTTTTAGCGGCTCAGCTAGCATATTAGTATGGATAAAATGATCATCGCTTGTATTAATGGATGTCATTTTCGTGAAAAGGTGTAGAGTTGTCTTTTTTCGCCTGTGAAATATCTTACTTATTATTTTTTCTAATCCTGTTTCTAAACCTCTGCAGGTTTGTGTTATGAGTAGAGATTAGTGAGTTACCAAGACTTAAATTCAAGGTGTGAATGAAAACTTAACGTTGTTAATAAACAGCTTCCCTCCTCTCGGATAACATGATAAAAGATTTGGAGTTGGATGTGTGTCATTTCCCTGTGAAACAGCTATTTGGAAGGCACTACCTGCAATTCGGTCTGCGTTAGCCCAGGCACTTGTTGAGCAGAAGATAACGCAACGTAAAATCGCTGAGCTCTTATCAACTACGGAGGCTTCTATTTCCCATTATATTAAGGGGAAACGAGGAGCCGCAATCATGCTGGGTCCACCTATTCACAAGGATATCAACTATCTTGCAGAACGTATCGCTGCTGGGTCAATTTCACAAGAGGATATGGTGGAGAGGATGTGCACTTTATGCAGGAAGGTTCGACAGAGTTGTGCTGTTTGTGCTGCAGAGTCCCCAGAGGAGTGCCAAACCTGCACACTCCTTTGACAGGGAAAACCTACCTCTTTTCTCTTGACAGCAACCTAAAAAGCTGGCTTGCCATTTCATTGAAGAGTATTGGGATGAGCAGTGATAGAAAGATTGCAGCGTTGGTTACAGCAAGAGGGAACCGTTGGGTTTCTAATTTTTCTTGCAGCCTGCTGTGTTGTCTGGTCAATTTTCCTTAGCTTATTCTGGGGTTCTCATTTTGTACCTCATTTTGCCCCAGATGATGACACGATGCATAAGACGGTAATCTACTTCATGCTTGGTGGAGAGGACTTCTACTCTGCATGGCGTCATGCCGCAATTATTTGTGGCGATCTTAGTGACTTGCGTATCTACCGCACTCCCATCATATTCTACACAGTGGTGATTCTAACGGGCTGGGCAGGAGATGCCTTTGTTTTTCCTTTAAGCGTACTCTGTGTGGTCGTTGCGGCAAGCAACCTTATCCTTTCATTCTGGACAACTCGGCGAATGCTTGGATCGGGCTGGGCAGGAATGGCTGCTTCCTTCGCTCAATACGCTTATTTCTTCAACGTGATTCCCCGGTTCCAGATCTCACTCTTTGCCATGCCTTTTCTTATAATGGCAGTTTATTGGGCATGGCAGAACCGACCATGGTTAGCAAGTGGCAGCTTTGCCATTTCCTTTCTCATCAAAGAATCCTTTGGCTTTGCATTACCTGCCATCCTTGCACTATATCTCATAAGACGACAGATTCGATATTTCTTCATCACTGTGGGAATATCTGCAGCTGCTATAGTACTCTATCTTTTGCACCTGTTCATCGCGCAACCCACCTTCTACCCTCCAATGCTTTTTGCCGCCACACCCTCCATGATATTGATTAATCTGGTTGGATTTCTCTGGTTTGGCTTCATAGCCCTTTACTACAATGTGATTCTACCTGTTACCATTGGTGGCAATTACCCCTTCAGCCCAATTCCACCATTTCTCCCATACCCACTTTTTCTTACCCTCCTCATCCTCCAAGTGGTATTTGTATGGGGCCCGATAATTTGGTGGACATACTACTTGATTCGATACCATCATAATTTAGAGTTAGGCATTTTCGGGTACATCCTATGGCTTGTACCCCTAGCTATTACAGCAACAGCACCTGCAACCTTATTTTCCCTTTTATGGATTGACTTTGCTGTTTGGCGATGGTTTGCCCCAGGATATGTTGGTTTTCAGCTTCTCGTCGCAATAAGCTGGCATCAACTCCGGCAACGAATGAAGAAGCCACGAAAATTAGGTGGAATAGCATCCATTTAATCTGGAAAAAATCCAATCTTGCCTTTTTTCTAAAATCCTGGCTTGATAATTTCCTATTGAATTAAAAAGAAGTCCGATGTGTCTTTTACTGCACCAGATGTATAAAAAGAGCCCTAAACCCTTAACTAAGTGGAATTATGAGTGAAATGCGGTTGCCTCTTGGTTAAGGGCGCCAGCCCATGTTGACGCCCTCGCTCCATTCCATTTATAGTAGCAAAATCCTGGGAATCACTGCGGGGAGAACCGATGACCTGTCACTGTGACTCTGAAGGACAGTGAGGAAAACCCGCACCCACACATTTTCAATTTATTTCTGATTAAGCTAGGTTTTGTAGCCAAAATCTGCATAGATTTTCTGAACCCTCTTCTGCCAAGAGGGAAACTGATCAATGTTGTCAGGATAACTCTTGTAAAGTTGGAGCAACTCACTCATCGCCTTTGATATTCGCTGGATACGACGCAACAATCCTAGCTTACGCAGACCACGAAGGAATCGACCAGCCTTATCTGTCGCTGATAATTCCAGACCTTCTCCAGCATTTGCCCGAAGCAAATCCTCTGTAGTGATAATGCGATTATTAATGACAAATTCGAACTCCTCATTACCAACCTCTTGAAGTAACCTTCGCATCAAATCCAGTGAAGCAATCTTTTGCCCATAACCCTCACGATTGTATCTAACATTAAAGTCCCAAAGCCCAGCCATGGAAATATCACCGGATTCAATTGCAGCCTTAATTACAGGAGCAGCAACATGTCCCGCCTCCAAACTAGAACCTATACCTCCACCGTGAATGGGGTTACAGTGGCATCCTGCATCTCCTATGAACATTATGCCGTCTGCGACACAGGTCCATAGGGGTCGTCGTAGGGGGCAGGCTCCACCTCCTCCGTGGATGACTTTTGCCGCCTTGAACATTGGGTTGCTAGCAAGGAATTGTTTGTAGAGTTCTTTTGGTCGGTGTCCTTGTCCTCCTTGTGTACCGAGACCGATATTAGCGATTGTTTCACCCTTTGGGAATATCCAGATGTATCCTCCTGGTGAGTATCTGTCATCCATGATTATGATGCAGCGGTCAGTGTGTTCTGGGGGTTGTTGGAGCTCAAGGATTTCTCTGTAGCATACAGCTTGATCTGATAGGTCGATAGTGGCTTCTATGAGTGGATGTTTTATTTTTCGGCGTAGTGTTGCTGACATTCCGGTTGCGTCAACAGTCACATGTGCAGTGGCTTCTTTTATGGTGTTAGTGGTTTTGTCTTTGTAACGGACACCGGTAACTGTGCTATTTTCAAAGATGGGTTCTAGTGTGTGAGCGTTATCACGGATTTCAGCTCCCGCATCTTCAGCGTATTTTAGGAGACGTTGGCCAAAATGAAGACGGTCAATGGTCCATCCATCGCAGACTTCACCTGGTTGACGTTGGCTGACTGTGACATAATTTTTCATGCTGGGAGGGTAGATGTCGATGCCGTTGATTGGTGTACCTAGTTCATCGCCAGTGGGATAAGGTATGCCTGCATTCTTTAGGTGGTGGAGGGCGATACCTTCTCCACAGACCTTGTCTCCCACACGGTTCCGTGGTAATCTTTCAAGGAGTAAAACATTGAGACCCAATTTGGCTGCCTGATGTGCTAAATGGGCGCCTGCAGGTCCAGCGCCTACAATGATAAGGTCATGCTGTGGCATAGCAGGTTCCTCTCGAAATTTAGTGTTTTACAGTCTAGTCTTCTATAAGTATTCTTTGCCCTCTTCTAGCTAGCTATTCGCTAGTTTGCACTTTATTATCCATTACGATTTTTATGGTATCATCACAGGGAACCCGTTGACCAACGGGACAGACACAAGAACAGCGTGTGCACCAAAGTGTAGTATAAGGAGAAATTGGACGTCTGTGAAGGGAACTTGTAAGGCATAGTTCACGATTGAATTGGCCATTTTCTAAAGCATTTACTGGACATGCCTTGACGCATTCATCACAGTCTTTACAGTAGGAGTTATCTGTCATGATTGATTTGGAAGGCAGTTCTTTATCAATGGCAAGAGCGCGTAGGCGTACTCGTGGACCAAACTGGGGAGTGATTAGCAGATTATTGCGACCGATGACTCCAAGCCCTGCTAGGACAGCGGCATCTTTGAGATAGATACCTGGCTCATATCCTAGAACCTTTGATTTTACTCCACATTGTTGCAGGAAGAGGGCAAGGCGATAGCATATGGTTTGAAGAATCTCGTCTTCAAAGGCGCGCCCAATTGTGCTTCGACCAACCCCGGTTGTGGGAGGTGCTTGTATCCAGATGTCCAGTATTGGATCAACCATGTTTAAGGCAAGAACAATGACTGTACGAGCTTCAGGGAAAGTGTGAGTTGGTCGGTGTTCAGGAGGGTATCTTTTGAACCGGTCCACAGAAGCGAAGCCAATTAGGTCTGCACCCCATTTCAAGGCTTTCTGTTGGATTTCATCTGCAAGGGTATTTTCCACATTTAGCACTCTCACTGGATTTCAAGTTACTAGCAATGTCTCCTTTACTTAATATCAGATTGGGTATGTCTTGTTGTCTTATTCTTAGTAACATTTCTTTAGCGGAAACTCTTATACATAGGCTATTCGTTTTAGAAGGGCTATAGAAATTTTAGAGAATATATTCTCCAGTTATTAGGACAGGTGGCCCGCCACATTATTGTCGGAGGCAAAAAAAATCGTGTTTGATATCTTGTCTCTCCTGCCAGTAATAATGCTCATCGTCCTAGTCTTCATTGTGGCAATCTCCATTGGGGCCAATGATGAAACTAGGGCTAGCGTCGTGGGTTCAAAAATAATAACATTGAATGCGGCAATACTGCTTGGCGCGTTCCTTCAAGTAGCTGGTGCTCAATTACTGGGGGTGGGAGTATCCAAAACAATTGGTCAAGATATGGTACTGATTGACCTACAACTGGACATAGTACTCATTCTTGCCATTGCTATGA
>JABXGU010000630.1 GCA_016550415.1 archaeon
GATAGCATAATGAGGAATAGGATTCATATGGCAATTCCAACCCGCTCTAAAATTGTATCAACTATTGGTCCTGCTTGTGATAGCGAAGAACTACTCTGCTCCATGGCAGATTCTGGTATGGATGTAGCTCGTCTCAATCTCTCTCATGGAACTCTAAAACAACATGAAACTCGCTTTGCTAGAATTAGAGAATTGCTTCCAAATACACCAATACTCATGGACTTGGAGGGTCCTCGTGTTCGTATTGGAGAACTAGCTTCTCCTATAGATCTCCAAGATGGAGATACTATCACACTTACCACAGAGAAAATTATTGGTAATGCAAGACGAATATCCATTTCTTTGAAGACTTTGCCTTCTCTTGTGGCACGAAAACAGCGAATTTTCATTAATGATGGCTTAATCGAGTTAAGGGTAAAGTCAGTTGAAGGTGAGGATATTCATTGTACGGTTTTCACAGGAGGTCCATTATCAAGTCACAAGGGTGTAAATGTACCTGGCATTGATTTGGGTATGAATAATCCTACCAAGCAGGATGTTGAACACATTAAATTCGTCAGTAAGTTGGGTCCCGATTTCCTTGCTCTCTCAGCAGTAAAGACTGCTAAAGAAGTGGAGAAAGTAAAAGCTCTCCTTTTAAAGAAAGGTATTAAGATTCCAATTATTGTTAAAATTGAGCATCAGTTAGCACTAAAGAATTTTGATGCGATTTTAGGAGCAAGTTATGGAGTAATGGTGGCTCGTGGGGATTTGGGTGTTGAGATACCACCAGAACAAGTTCCTATTCTGCAGAAAGAAATTATCCGTAAGTGTAACCGTTTGGGGAAGCCTGTGATTGTTGCAACACAGATGTTGGAGTCAATGGTTGCAAATCGCCGGCCTACTCGTGCTGAAACAAGTGATGTAGCCAACGCAATTTTAGATGGTGCCGATGCCGTTATGCTTTCTGCAGAAACTGCAGTTGGAAAATATCCCGTTCAAGCTGTCAAAGTAATGCAGGGAATCTCATGCTATGCAGAAGCTTCTGCTCCCCAAAAGGAGAGTAGCTATTATGATTCCGGGCAGTATCTTGTTGCTGAGCAATTGGGGCGGGCTGTTGTTACAATCGTGAATAACCTAAATATCAAAACCGTTCTTGTCGTCACTCAAGCAGGATACACATCTCGTATGATTTCTAAATATCGACCGCCTGCTCGTATCGTATCCATTACACCTAACCTGCAAGTACTCCGTCAATTAAACTTGCTTTGGGGCGTCGAATGCCTAATCATGGATGAAATTGCCAACACTGATCAAATGCTAATAGCAGCAGTAAAGCGTGTTGTAGAAGAAAAAATCGTCGTAGAGTCTGACCGCATCGTTGTAGTTAGTGGTTCAGTTCTCTCCCCAGGGAAAACAAATATTCTCGGTATCTTCACGGTTAATGATATTCTTCAAGCTTCGTAAACCACATAAACAAGTAAGTCTTTTTACAAACCTCCACCGTCACATTGAATATTAATCAATAATCAAAGAGGTTCCTTCAATGACAGAGTCTACTGTTGAGGACAAACAAATAACACTCGAAGAGATGGCTAAGAAAGTACCCAATGGCTCCCATTTGGCTTGGGGTGGCTTTGGTTACCAACGTCCACCTGAAGCTTTCGCCATGGAACTCATCAGGCAACGTAAACGAGATTTGAGAATCTATACCTGTGGAAGCGAACACGACTTAGACATCCTAGTTGGTGCTGAGTCATGCTTAGAGTTCGAGGTGGCGTTTTTTGCCATTGAAGCACTCGGGCTTGCTCCCAATCTTAGACGCCGCACCAAAGAAGGTAAAGTCAAATTTGAAGATTATTCCAACTTAGCTATGGCCTTGCGATTCCTTGGTGGAGCCCTAAATTTGCCTTTCATGCCAATACGCCATATGATTGGTACAGATATGATGACTAAGTACCGACTCCGCAAGGATAAGGTGAAAGTGATTGACTGCCCTTTCTCTGGTGAACCAATTACTCTGCTTCCATCGATTCAAGCTGATTTTGGAGTTATTTGCGCACAAGAAGTAGACGCTGAGGGTAACACACGAATTTATGGCATAAAGGGCGAAGATAACGAAATTGCACGATGCTCAAAAACAACAATTGTGTTTGCTGAAAAAATCATATCTAATGAGGAAATCCGGCATAATCCAGATCTTACAACTATTCCTGGACTCTATGTTGATTATGTTGTGGAATTACCCTTCGGAAGTTGGCCTATGCAAGTCTACGGTGTCTATGACTATGACCTTCCCCATCTACAGATGTATATGTAAAAATGTCGAACTGAGGAAGGTTGGCAGCAGTACCTCCAAGAATGGATTCTTGATGTTGACAACCATGATGGTCTGCTTAAGAAAATTGGTGAAAAACGTTTGAAGGAACTCCGGGCACAAAAGAAATACGGATATTAAAGTTAGATTTGGAGTTGAGAATGTAAATGCCAGAATATACTTCGACAGAAATGATGGCAGTCTGTGGTTCTCATGCTGTTCATGATGGTGAACGGGTATTTGCAGGAACAGGTCTTCCCGTACTAGGCGCCATGCTGGCTAAGGTTACACATGCACCCAATGCCATTATCATCTATGAGGGTGGCAATGTCGACTGCCAAAATAAAGACCTTGCTTTGTCTGTAGCTGATTCGCGGTTAGGTTATCGAGCAGCTGCATCTATCGGTCTTATCGAAACCCTTGGATTCTTGATGATGGGGGGTCGGGTGAATGTTGGATTCCTAGGTGCTGCTCAAATTGATGAATACGGTAACATCAATACTTCATATATTGGTGAGTTTGAGGCACCAAAAGTGAGATTACCTGGTAGTGGTGGTGGAAATGATATTGCCAGTTCTGCTGGACGCATCATCCTGATGTTCACTCATGATGCTCGGAAATTTGTAAAGAAATTGGACTACCTTACCAGCCCGGGTCATCTATCTGGGTCTAGCAGTAGGAAAAAATTAGGTCTCATTGGTGGTGGTCCTGCCCTAGTAGTTACTGATAAATGTCAGATGGATTTCGATGAAAAAACAAAACGAATTCGACTCAAGTCTGTTCATCCTGGTGTTACAGTGGATTGGGTCAA
>JABXGU010000631.1 GCA_016550415.1 archaeon
AAAGAAGAGTCCAATCTCCATTTTCTCAACCTTCGCCTTTACACAAATAAAATTATCGTAAATTTCAGACAAATGTAAAGCCTAAATCAAACACAGCTCAATGGGCAATAATCATCAAAACGCAGAGAATAATGAGATATCATCGCAGACTCAACAATCTTAAATTCATAGATTTTCTTCGTCTCATTAAGGAAAAACATGGTATGCTACGGTTTTGACCTCATTAGATTCCGTTCAACCATTACAAGCAGGTGAGATAGATGCCAGGTAGTGAATTCTACATCCCTGAAGAAAAATTGAGTGAAGAATTGCAAAAATTAATTCCAGCGGAAGACACCATACTCTATACCACCCTAGTATATATCAAAATCATCGGAGACAAATATGAAGGAACAACAATAAAAGTGGGCGAGCTTGCCATCACCAATCGTGGAATCGCATTCTTCGCAAAGGCAAAAGGTCTGAAGGGCGGCCTAATCTCAAGAATCGGCGGGCCAATCAGTCGATATATCCGTTATGACAGAATCAAACATATTACAGGAAAAGGCGCACGACTGAAACTCCTGATTGAACCTCACTTAGACACTGAGGAGAAGGAAACAGAATACGAATTAATTGTAGAACAATCCAAACCCTATGAGAAGAAATCAACCTTCAAACGAAGAAAGGAACAGTTCAGCGCAGTCTTGGAACTAGCAATATATAGATACCGCACAGGACAAGCAGTACCAGCTCAAACCGGTCCTCCTCAACATCCTGCAACCCAGGTGCCTGCAACACCACAACCACAAGAGTCTCAACGTCCCAGACGATACACCTATTGTGCATCTTGTGGATCATTCCTTGAAGACCCAGCGCATTTTTGTGATTATTGTGGTGCTCCACTGGACGAATGACTCATCCATTAAAGTCTATGATGAGATAGAGAATGAGCTGTTGAATGCAAAGATATGAAGGCTAGGTTGTGATACGCCCACGTACACGATTCAAACCATAGTGCGATATCTGTTCAAAGACATCTTCAATATTAGAGCCATCCTTTGCACTGGTCTCAATAAAACTTGCACCAAGCTGTTTACCCATACCCTTTCCCTCCTCAATATCAACAACTCGATCCCTCTTTAAATCAGATTTATTACCAATAACTAGTTTCAGGGCATTTTCAGCATAACGATCCACTTGACGTGCCCAAGTAGGAAGATTTTCGAAGCTCTCACGATTAGTAATATCATAAACTAGAAGAGCACCAATTGCACCACGAAAATACCTCTCCACAAGAGCCCGAAACCTCTCCTGCCCCGCAGTATCATAGATAAGAAGAGCCACAGTCCGCCCATCCACCTTGACCTTCTTACTGAAAATATCTGTACCTAGTGTGGCCTTGTATGATGATGTGAATTTGCCTGTTGTGTAGCGTCCGGCGATGCTGGTTTTGCCGACTGCTGCGTCACCTACAACGATGATTTTTAGAGTTATGTCTGTGTCTTTCATTGTGGTTGTCATTGTGTCGTCCTCAATTATGGTTTGTTGTTTTCTGCCTGTTGTTGCTTTAATGTTTTTGCCTCACTATATTGGAACTTGATTGCCTAATTGTGCAGTAGATTAAATTCTTTGTATGTCAATCCTTGTTCTCTTGTTTAATAATCAATCCAAGGTGTGATTCTTTCATCATAATATCGTTGCCACCGATGCCCGCATTTCCGACACTCCCACACATTATTTCGAAACGCTTCTACAATATCTGTTAAGTCCTCCTCATATTCAGGTGAATCCCAAAATCCCTCCAACAAAGTCCTATCACTACTCTTAGTCATCCGAATATAACGTCTCCCACGGCGGTGAATGTCCTGGTCCACATGATATACCAAATGAGGATGAGTCTTAGCTACCTCCCAAGGTGGCAGCTTCGGAAGGTCTGTTGGCATCCACCGACGTTTCCAAGCATTATCTGAAGGATAGTGACCCGTTAAAGCCAACACCGAATAAGGCGTTTTAGGAGGAGTCCGAATCTGACGACTCCCACATTCTGGGCATGTAATGGGTAATTTTGGGCGTCCACAAAAGGGACACACAAAAGGCAT
>JABXGU010000632.1 GCA_016550415.1 archaeon
CATTGGTAAGTTCGTCAGAAGATAAATCGAGTGAGCTATCTGTTGGGAATCCTTGAGATTCAAGGTCTGTTTCAGAACTAGTAGATATTGTCTCATTTCCATTTATGGGGAGTCCCGAGACTAGAAATGATGGGAAGGTTAGCATCATAATTGCTATCAAACTAACAAATTTACGAATCCAAGAATTAAGCAACAAATCCACCTCGAAAAGAGAATTCGACAACAAATATGCTTGGTATTTCCTTCTGATCTCCTTTCCCTTGTGAATGCTACAGCTTACATAATTTGATAATAAAAAGCCTTTGAAAGTGGACCGTCATTTTTTTATCATCAGAAGGTTAGGATTGATTCACTTTTTTCTCAGGGTCTCTGTCTTTATCAGATGGGTAATGCGGTGTTAATGTGAGGACTGTATTTGAAGCGATCAGGCATTGCGGATCTTCACCTACATCCTGGACATGCACCCAGCTGGCTTACTAAACGAATGAAGGCAATGGCTGATGCTCTATTCCAAGTTATGTATGATGTTCATGGTCCTACAGAGTCCCTTAGGCGGCTTGGTGATCCGCTTTGGTTTCAAGCCTTAAGTAATGTCTTAGGTTTCGATTGGGATTCCTCGGGTACAACAACAGTCCTTTGCGGTGTTCTGCATTCAGTATTGAACCCAGAACGTCACGGGTTATCAGCCGCAGGAGGCAAAGGGGCTCGAAGCCGTAAAACCCCAACAGAACTTCAAGATATAGCGAATCAACTGGATTTAGGTGAACAACTTGCTCGTCGGTTGTGTTACGCTAGTCGAATGACAGCAAAGGTAGATTCCGCTGCATTACAGGATAATTACCAACTATATCACCATATGTTCTTCCTTGCTCCTGACTATGGGGCTTGGACAGTCGTCCAACAAGGGATGGATCCAGAAACGAGAACTTCTCGTCGGTATCATTGGATTTCAGAGAGACTCACTACTTTCATCTAAGAGCCCCATTCTGGGCTATTCTCGCAGAAACGACCTCAATCAGTGATGAATCTAACATCTAAGAATAGTCGCCGTTGCCGAGACACCTGTGTTGCACTAGTAATCGAAGAACGCCCAGCAGAAGTTCGCCGCCAATTCTATGCCATTAAACCTCATCCGTCTTATCAGAAAACCACCTTAACATCGTGGTTTGATTCTCCACAAAGGATACTATCAAAAACACAGCAAGTTCCTCATCATCGAGTGTTTCCTGAACGAATGGATTGGCAAGCAGTGAAACGAATCTATGATTTACAACCTGAAAACTTTGAGGAACTCCTAGCTGTGAAAGGTGTTGGTCCAAGCACAATCCGTGGGCTAGCATTACTAAGTGAGATGGTGCATGGTGAATCTCCTTCTTGGGAAGACCCAGTTCGTATGACCTTTGCCTTTGGAGGCAAAGATGGTGTCCCATATCCTGTGAATCGACGTGCCTATGACGAGGCAATATTTTTTCTTGAAGAAACAATTGATCAAGCTAAATTGGGTCAAAAAGAGAAACTTGACGCTTTTCGCAGACTCCGGAAGTATCTGTATAATCCTATCACAACTCAATGATAATTTGATTCCTATTTTGAACTGACATTTGAAGTCTTTCTATTATGAATATAGAAAATACTAAGCCTTTGAAAAGAGTGAGAGGGATTATTAAGAGAATATCCGTTTGGTTAGCCCTCATGCGAAAAATTATAGTGAACGCTTTCATCAATCAAGGTGCTTGAACAAAGGTGAATATGCTTGTCTAGAGCAAGTTGGACATTAGGTGTTTCGCTAATCAGTTTTTTTGGTGGTTTAGTCTTACTGACAACGGTGGGGATTTTAGTCCAGTTTATGAACCTCTTTGTTGGTCTCGTGGTAACAGAGCTTTGTTTACTGGCAGTAGCTGTAATTCCAGTTATTTGGTGGATAAATTCTGGCAAGGCAGAATTTGAGGAGACGCCTTCCCTTCGAGGGATAGGGTGGGCTAAGAAATTGGTAGAAGAGTTGGGACTGCACCCTGTGAAGGGCAAGATAGGTTTAGTTTCAGATATTTTTATTGGCATTTTATGGGGGATAATGACTTTGTTTTTAGCTATTCCAGTCGCTGCTTTTTGGACATGGCTGATTCCCCCACCAGCAGCATATGTTGAAGCGATGAGTCAAGCGTTAACGCCATTAAATCCATTTGAGCTAGTTTTATGGATATTATTCATGATTTTTGTTGTTGGATTTTGTGAAGAAGTATTAGCTAGAGGTGTTTTGCAGCAAGGAGCAGAAAATTCTCTCAGTCGCTGGGGCGGTCTATTACTAGCCTCTGCCCTGTTCGCTGTGTTGCATCTTGATCCCTATCGATTCGGACCAATCTTCTTCATAAGTTTCTTATGGGGCATACGCTTTCAGAAGAGTGGTTACAGCCTTTATACTACGTGGGCTGCTCACTCTGCAAATAATTCGATAGCTATAATTATCCTCTATTGGGCATCGTTGATTGGTTTTAGTTAGGTTAGAGATATGGTAGTTATTGTGTGATGCTGTAAAATGGTGGATTTACCAGTTTCATTAGGGCAGTGTCCAATTGTGAGGTGGATACGTTATCTGCTTTTATGGATTAAGGGTGGTTCGGAACAACCTGAAGCATGGAAAGGCGATAGAAGTGTCCTAAGACGAATTACATATGGTCGTCATGTTGATGATGAAAAGGCATGGTCTCTTACAGGAAGTCGGTGGATTGAGAAATGGATTATGCCTCCAGTAGCATCATATAAGCGAGCTGATTGGCATATACTTGAAATTGGGTGCGGTCCTGGTCGACTTCTTTTACCCTTAGCAGAGCATTTTGAAAAAGTCATTGGCATTGACTTTAGCAATGACATGATAGACTATGCACGTCACAGACTCCGAAGACTTCATAATGTTGAAGTAATTCGGAATGATGGTCGCACAATTCCTCTTCCTGATTCTTCAGTTGACTTCATTATCTCTGTTATTGCCTTTCAACACATGGATTTGTCTACTATCAAATCATATTTTCGAGAAGCATACCGGGTTCTTCGGAATAGGGGGTTTTTCAGATTTCAGACACGAAGGGATTTGGAACGACGTAATGCCAGCCCATATGATCGACACTTCCTAGCTAAAACAGAGGGTGAAAATCTCGCCTTAGATTATGGTTTTGAGTTATTTAGCTATGAGCCAGGATTAGGTCATCCAAAATGGCACTGGTTCACTTTAAGGAAGACAGCAAGTGGTCACTAGAATATTCTGATAGTGGTTAATGAAATCTGTATTAGAGTGAGAATTTTTCATTCTAGTTTGAGAGGTTTGGCAAAGGCTTGCATGTCTAGAAATCCATGGCCAGATACATTGAAGCAGATAACTGCATCCTTACCCTTCTCCTTGAATTCCAGTGCTTTATCAATAGCAGCGCATACTGCATAAGATGATTCTGGTGCAGGAATGAACCCCTCAGCTTGAACGAAACGTCGAGCCTGCGAATAAACATGAACCTCATCCACAGGATAAGCAACAGCATCAAGAAGCCCATGATGTCTAACTGCACTCATAAGCGGGGCTGCTCCAGAATACCGGATTCCCTCTGCCCATATCTCTGGCATCGAGACGTCGTGTCCTAAGGAGTACATTTTGAGGAGAGGTGTAAGACCTGCGTGATCGCCATGATCGTACATATATTTGCCCTTAACCAAGTTTGGAGCCGCTTCACTTTGTGAGGCGAGGAAGCTACATTCCCGTTTGCCCCTTAGAACTTCACCAATAAAGGGTAAACTGAAGCCCCCAAAATTACTACCTCCACCGAAACATCCGATGAGTAGTGTAGGTTCATCATCTGCCAGTTTGAACTGTTCGATGGTCTCCAATCCGATAATGGATTGATGAATCAATACATGGTTGAGAACGCTACCAAGGCAGTATATGCTCCCATCACGGCTCAGTGCATCTTCAATACCTTCGCTAATCGCAATACCTAGGCTTCCCACATGCTTAGGATTTTCTCGCAGGAGTTTCTGACCAAACTCTGTTTCTTTACTTGGCGATGCAAAAACTTCTGCACCAAATAATTGCATCAATGTTCTGCGACCTGGCTTCCATCGGTAAGCTGCCCGCACCCAGAAAACCCGGCATTTCAAACCATTGAGGGATGCAGCATATGACAAGGCGGATCCCCACTGTCCTGCCCCTGTTTCAGTCGTCACTTCATCATAGCCCTCCTTTTTTGCATAATATGTCTGAGCTAGTGCAGTATTCACTTTATGGGAGCCTGTTGGGCTAAGGTCCTCTCGTTTGTAATATAGGCGTATTGTCTTGGGCAACTTCAAAACCTGCTCAAGACGAAGAGCTCGCATTAAGGGCCTAGGACGCCCAGCTTGAATGAATAGTTCACGAATACCCTCAGGAATGTCAATCCACCGATCAGTCGAAGCCTCCTGGCCAAGACAGGTTTTCAGAATAAATTCCGGCAACTGTTTCAGACGTGACGGACCCTCCTCAGGATCCTTAGGAGGTGGAACTGGTTCTGGCAAATCAGCTGCCACATTATACCAGCGTCGTGGTAAATTTTCAACAGGAAGGTTAATCTGATTCACAGGTCCCGACATGATAAACACCAATCAATACTATATTGAATCAATTGCCACTTATGCAGATTTACTACAAAAAGAACTTTCGCCTAGTCCAGAACCACACCACATTTTCAGAATGTTGTAAATATCAGAAATAATCACTTGTATATTTTTAATACACGAAGGACTTAAAGGATGAATACAGGCATTATTAGATACAATCAGAGGGTGAACAGAATGGAAGACCTCGACGAAGTCGTCTACAAAGTCATTGTCGTCGGCGATGCAAGCGTCGGAAAAACATCACTAGCACGAAGATATTGCACCGGACAATTCGACCAAAATTACGTGTTCACTTTAGGGGTTGACTTCTTTGCTAAGTCTCTTCTTGTGAAAGAGAATCCCGTCAGATTGATGATTTATGATACTGCTGGTCAGGAGCGTTTCGATTTTATTCGTGGTTTGTATTTTGAAGGTGCTGCTGGTGCTGTCGTTGCTTATGATGTGACGAATGAATCATCGTTTGAGAGAGTTGAGTACTGGCTGAATCAAGTGCAGGAGCGCTGTATGGGTGTACCCCTTGTCTTGGTTGCTACAAAAGTGGATTTAGATGATGAGCGAGTAGTGACCCGTGAAGATGGAGCGGCACTAGCTAAGAAATTGGGTATGCTTTTCCTTGAGAGTAGCTCTAAAACTAATTTTCAAGTTAATGACCTTTTCCAGCTTTTAGCTGAACAAATATGGGAAATCTATGAAAAGTCGCGTCGGAAATGATTATTATCCTTTGTGTCATTTTGTAGTTTTTCAAAGGATTTTGTAGTTCAGGATTTCTCCTTGATGCTTTTAATCAAGTTCTTGGCAACTTTTTTGTTGAGAACAAGACGGTTCATTGTGCGATATTCTCCTGAGTTAGGTTCAAATCGGGTTGCACACTCGGTACACAGGAGAGACACTAAGGGATTTTGGGTAACGTGATTGCAGCTTAGACAAGAAAAGACGGATGGGGACTTGGGTGTAGTGGCGGTAGGGCCTGTTTTTAGAGTGGTTCCATTGCAATTTGGGCATACTATACTATTTGCCACTTTGAAACCGTGGCAGGATGGACAATGTGTAACACCTTCAACGGGTTCGTCAGTGAAGATGCCTGCAAGTGCTAATTTCTCAAGGAAAAGGCGTGTATCATAGGAGTTCAGGTTTGTCAGTCTGTCCGCTTCAGGATATGTTACACCAATCGATAGGTTCAGTTGAGGTTCAAAGGCATTAATTTCAAGTTTGAAGAGTGTGGTAAGGAACTCTTCAACTGGTTTAGAAGTCAGCAGGTCCCAGAGTGGTGATTTTTCAACTTCATTTACAATGCTTTGGTAGAGTGCGTCCCATTGTGCAACAGTTGGTTCTTCGTCTAGTTCAGTGCTTTGAATGATCTTACGAATAGGTTCTTCTACGGGTCCAATGGGTTGGTCAGGTGAAAGGAGAAGTGCGATGACCCATGGTGGTGAAATATAGGTTGCCCAGGTGCGGTTACTTGCATGTACGCCTCTGAATCCTTCTTCAAACTTAACATGGGCTGAAAAAATGGTGAACATCTCATGTTTACTAATATCTGGGATATTATCACTTACATGAACCTTGGATGGACCAATTTTGACATCCATATGGAAAATTGCATAACCTATTATCAAAGGTATTATCCCCGCTATTGTAATATCATTTTTAACTAATCTTCCATGAATTAGAAGAAGAGTCTTTCGAATTATTTCTTTTGTATTGAATTATTGGTGTCTAATATGGCATTGTCCAAGATTCGTCTAAAAGGAACAGATGACCTTTACATACCAGATTTCAAACGGAATATCTACAAAGTATTGCCAACGGCACTCCGTTGTATGGGTGTTCAGATTCCAAGAGAGGACCTATTCAATTACACTGAGGTGCAAAGACATCTCAAAGTTAATGATGCAAAAAATGCAGAACGTGTCATTGTATGTATTGTTGATAGTTTGGGAATGGAGAACATGCAGAAAACATCTCTTTCCCGGCTTTTTGATGACCTTGAGGGTGTAACACTGAGCAGCACATTCCCTACAGTTACATCAGCTGCAATTACTAGCATCCATATGGGTGTTCCTCCATCTGACCATGGTATTTTTGGGCATCGTATTTATTTCCGTGAATATGGGTCAATCATAGATACTCTTCGTATGACTGGCGAGCATGTTCATTTCAGGGATGCTATTCCCCGCTCTGGTATTGATGTTCGTAATCTTCTTTGGTGTTCTCCCATCTCTGATCTTCTAAAAGAACTCAAATACAAAGTAATCTATGCAGATGGTCTCCCCAGCCAGATTGCTGGAACCGGGCTTGGTCATTTCTTCACCCATACCTCTAACATTTTGCCTTTCCACGACTTCATTGACGCTTTTGGTATGACTCGACGAGTCCTTGCCGAATTTTCTGGGCAACCACTCTTCGTTACACTCTATTTTGGTATTCTCGACCTCTTGTCGCATAAATTCGGTCCCTATTCAATAGAATACAGGGAGGGCTGCAATTCCTTTTTGCTTCATCTTCGGGC
>JABXGU010000633.1 GCA_016550415.1 archaeon
CAGAGGAACAGAATTTGATGAATGGTTTTGGAGGGATAAAGAAGGAAAGTGGCGAGACTATCGAGAGTGGTTAGAATCATATCGGCAAGCTGCTGAGGGGATTAGCCACCGACAAACTAGCCTATATGATCAAGCTAGTTCTGGTCTACGCATCCAACAGGAAATCAATAGAAATCATCTTCGAATTACTGCTACCATCGGAAGCTATAGTACAGTCACCTATGTCTTTAATGAGGAAAGTTACCACGCACTTGTAATACCAAACAGCGAATTGTCAGCAAATTATGGCTTTCCAGTCTTGCCCTACAAAAACATCCTTTTTTCCTATCCAGATAACCGGCAACCAATATCTGTACGGATTAGACATCAACAACTTGAAACAATCTCGGGACTCAATTTAGTTCCAGGTGCTGCTCCCTTGAAAATATCAAGTAATTATAGAGCAGCTGAAAACCTCTATTTTGATGCTGAAGCATATGAAAAGACAGCTTTTACACCAAACAAACTCATCGATTTTCAGATCGTCGGTGTTGGTGGCAAACCAGGTCTTCTATTGAGCTTGAACCTATTGCAGTATAACCCTACTAGCAATCAAGGAAAGCTAGTAGTGAAGTTAGAAATTGATATTGTATTCGATAAAACCATCTCGTGGAATGAGATTACAGCTGACCCATATGATTCCATGTTTGGGGGAAGCGAGAATGAGGGATATGTTATCATTGCTCCTGCATCATTTGTCTCATCAATAGCCTCTTTTGCTGCTTGGAAGGAGGACATAGGATTCAATGTTTCTGTGACCACTATTGAAAGCATTTACGCCAGTTATGCTGGTCGAGACCACGCTGAACAGGTTCGCACATTCATTAACGAATCCTTCCACCAAAATAGTACCAAATATTTCCTTCTCGTTGGCGACTGCGATATAGTACCAACACGTGAGGTCTGGGATCCCTATCTTGCAGGAGGTCTTGACAATGGAACCGAACCAAGTGACCTCTACTTTGAATGTTTAGACGGCGACTGGGACGCAAACGGGAATAGTCTTTTTGGTGAAACAGATGACAATGTTGATCTGTTCCCCGAAGTCATGGTCGGGCGACTTCCAGTACAAACTTCTGATCAAGCCCGTAGTGTCTGTGCCTCAATAATACGATTTGAAAGAAATCCAATGCCTGGATCCTGGATAGACAATTTTCTACTAATTGGTCCCAACTGCTTTACATATGGAGATGGAGTAGGAATGCTTGAAGGGGAATTGAACCAAAAATTCCTCTATGATTCCTTCTTCGATGTATACAGATTATACCCCACAGACGGATCCCTGTCTCATTCTGCTGTAATCGATCGCATTAATGCTGGAGTCAACATTATAGACTTCTTTGATCACGGTAATTATGGTGGATGGTCTGACGCCTTAGATGCAAGTGAAGTCTTGACTTTAGTAAATGGTAACAAATCCTTCTTGGCTTATGCCATGGCTTGTGAAACTGCTGCCTTTGATGCTGAAGCCTATGAGCCAACAATTAGTGAAGCTTTCTTCCGCAACCCTGATGGTGGTGCTATTGCCTATATTGGTGCAACCCGAATTGCTTGGGCAGGATACTATGCGTTCGATGGTCTGCATAATCTCTTCTGGAAGAACTTCCTCCAAACTGCACTTGACGAACGGATGGCTAGTCCCAAATTGGCACTTCAATCAGCACTCTACGAGATGACTACCACCTTTTCCATGAGCAACCCAATTTGCCTAGAAACAGTATATCAGGCAATCTACTTTGGCGACCCAGCAATGAACCTCTATTGGAAGCACAATGTAACAAACACTGCTTCACAAGCTGAAGTCAATGAAGTAGTCCAGCTTAACGGCGCCTGTACAATGCTCAATAATGATACACCCATCGTTGATACAGTAAATGTTATTGTCCGTGACCCCATTGGACGTAATATCTACGAGAGTAACCCAACAACAGACAGCCTAGGTAAATATACTGTCTCATTTACTGCCAACGAACTCCCGGGCCCCTATACGGTTGAAACAACCATAA
>JABXGU010000634.1 GCA_016550415.1 archaeon
CAATATGTTTATACTGTCCCACCAGGTTCCTTTGGGGAAGTCAAAATATTTTCATATTATCGATCACCTGATCTGTATGTTCTCGACTCGTATACCGATCCCACCATATATATCGGCCAAACAAAGATTGTAAATCTTATTGTTAGTCCAACAAATGCTAGTAGAGGAGATATCATTACAATCAGCGGTCTACTATTAGATAGTGACGATCAACCAATAACCAGTCAACAGGTAACCATTCAATTCTTTACTATGCCGGGCGAGACACTGTCTGGAACAGTTGCTGCCACAACTAATTCCATCGGGCAATTCACTACAACATATCAGATTCCATCCGTATTTTCAGTCGGAGAATATAAAATAAATGGGACTACAGCTCTCCCAGGCCTTATAGTGAGTGAGGAAGAGTTCATTAATCTGAATTCCACAACAAACATCACGTTCGAGGTTACGCCTTACTTCGCGATGCCAGGCGAGAATATTGGGATATCCGGAATCCTTGCAGATGATCAAGGAAATCCCATTTCAGGACGAAATGTAACAGTTTATTTTGGTGGATTACCAATAGGCACAATGACAACTTCACTTACCGGTCAATTCAGCATATCTGCCTACCAAGTTCCTTATGGTCTTTCTGCTGGAACCATTGTTATTACCGCATCACATGATCTGGGAGACTATTATTTTGGATCTGCTAGCAATGAGGATCTTATGATATTTACAAGTTCAACCGTCGCAGTTTCAGTAAATCCACGAAGTGTCCATCCAGGCGATTCCGTCACCATTATTGGAAATGCAACAGACAATTTGGACAGACTCATTCAAAACAGGACCGTCGCAATATACTGGAATGGGTCTCTCATCACAACCGTGATGATTATAGACGGAAGTTTCCAACTTAGTCATAATGTGCCAGGTAATGCAACAGAGGGATTTGTCTATATCTATGGCCTTCTGATACCTGAAGCGCAATCTCAATATATAGCCGACACAATAACTATTACGGAGAGAGTAGCTATGCAAATATCTCTGGATTTGATAATATACATCGTCGTGATTGTTGGGATCGGATTCGCAGCTTATTTTGGTTGGAGGTTTTACAAGAAAAGAGTAACAACCCCAGCAAGAATAAAGCCTACAGTGACCGTTGGCGGCAGACTGGCGAAACTCCGAGCCTTAATAAACGCGGGCAAGAAACGCGAAGCAATAATTAATGCTTATGATGTATTAGTAAGAGTCGTGTCCGCCAACCACGCGGTCTCCCGTTCATTAAGCCAAACCTCTCGGGAGTTTGCAGAGATGGTTATCTCTAAGACGAACCTTAGCTCCCAGGCTTTTTATGAATTCACCAAGATATATGAAAAGGTAAGATTCAGCAAACATGCAGTTTCTGATCCAGAGTTTAAGGCAGGGATTCAACTCTTTTCAACATTGTATAATCAAGTAACTGGAGGACAACTGCAGATTGCTGGGGCATAAACTTCGCTTAGGTATATTCTTAGTAATCTTCGGAGTAAGCTGGTTGCCCTTATTCCTCCCCCTAATCGGAGTTGGAGCCATTTCCAACAACGATTATTCAATCTATAACCAAGGTTGGAATGGTCTTTCCACATTCAGAGGTATCGTTGAGAATATGGGCTATCAGGTAAAGCCTCTCCTATCTTCGGTGAGCAGCATAAATAGGATTAATGAACCAGCCATACTCCTGGCGATTGGTCCCAGATTATTCTACGACCCCATTGCCTCGACCGCCATGATTAACTTCCTCAACGCAGGAGGAAGTTTGCTGGTAGCTGATGACTTTGGAAGCGCCAATTTCCTCCTAACATTCTCTGGAGTGGTCGGTCCTAGCTTCAGTGGTCAAATGATGTTAGATACGGGATCGTTTGATAAGAACTGCGCTCTGCCTGTTATCAGAGACTTTGCTTCGCACCCGATAACCCAAGGAGTAGCGGCCATTGAATTGAATTTCCCCACAGCAATTGGAGGCGTTGGATTTGCACCACTCGCAATGACTACCGCTTCTTCTTGGCTAGATGCGGATAGAGATTATGAGTATGACATCGGAGAGTACACAGGTCCATTTCCTGTCGTAGGAGTTGCCCAACAAGGAAACGGTTCGGTGGTCTTGGTAAGTGATCCAAGTATCTTCAACAATGATATGATTGGTC
>JABXGU010000635.1 GCA_016550415.1 archaeon
CGAGGGGAATCCAATCCACTCTGTCATAACCTGGTGCTCCTGGTTCAAGGATTAGAATCATCCCCCCGCGAATGACTCCACTAACACTTCCAAGCCCAGTTGCACATCGAATTTCAGCAAAATGTGCGAACTGTCCGATTCTGTTTAAGGTGAGATTTAGTTTTAGTGCTCTGTTTAAGGCCATGGCTGTACTGACTGCACCCGCTGCACTTGCACCATAACCTGCACCAATTGGAACTTCCACTTTATGATGAACCTGGAGTCTGTATGTTGCCCCAAGGGTGTGAAGAAGCAACTGACAAACGTCTTGAGTAACTTTTGCCTCTGGGGCTCTTTGCCCATTTATGGTAACCTCAATCTGGTTTGTGCTTGCTGGCGTAACAGTGATTTGAGTGTAGACCCCCTTTTCCAAGATGAATCCACCACCTCGAGCTCCTATTCTACAAGCGCCTTCTATTGTAGTAGGAGGTGACTCTGTGGTTTCAGCTTGAAAGAAGCTCGATATTCCTGCAGGACAAAAAGCTGATGCACTGGTCATACAATGTAAGCATTCAGTGACATTGCTTCTTTAAGCTAATGGCGTCAAAAAGGATTTATTTCAGGTAAAATTGAGTATAGAATTTAAATTCTTTAAATATGGGTTGCAGAATATTTATTTTCTCAAGTAACGTCACGCGACCTACAAAGTGACTCTAATATCCATGGCAGTAGGATCCAACAATGAAAATAGTGCGCGCCTTTTCCCCTGGTCATATCACAGGTTTCTTCCAGATTTGTGACGAATCAGAGAACCTGCTAGAAAAGGGATCGCGAGGTGCTCGTGTGTCTTTATGCAGAGGCGTCGTAACCACAGTTGAAGTCAAACCAGCAAAGGCTACAAAAATTAGGATAGAAATTAATGGCGACGCTTCCTCTCCCGCACCTGTATCTGAGACCGTCGCAACTCGTTTTCTTGAACGTGTGTCTAGTTCCCAGTATGATATTTGTATTGGTCATCAGGTTGATTTACCTATTGGTTCAGGGTTTGGTACTAGTGGAGCAGGAGCCCTTAGTTTAGCTTTAGCGTTGAATCAGGCAATTGGAACTGGGTTGTCTAAACTTGAGGCAGCCCAAATTGCACACATCGCAGAAGTCCAGCATCGAACAGGGCTAGGCACTGTAATTTCTGAACTTGTTGGAGGAATAGAAATACGGACTGCAGCAGGTGCTCCTGGGATAGGTCAGGTGGAAACTTTACCCGTTAATGAAGAGTACAGGGTGATTTGTCTACATTTTGGACCAATCCCTACTTCCATACACCTAAACAATCCAACTTCTCGTAAGCTCATTAATGAACGAGGCGGGTTACTCACTGATGCCCTACGAGCGAGTCCAACGGTATCTAACTTTATGGAGTATGCACGTAATTTTGCCAAGCACATCGATATAATCACCAAACGTGTTGAAACAGTGCTTCATGAGGCAGACCAATTAGGGATTGTTTGTAGCTCTGCGATATTTGGTGAAACCGTTTTCACGATATTACCAATAGATCAGGTTCAGGACCTAACAAGGATATTTGAGCGTCACCAAGTTTCTGGAGAGGTGCTAATGGTTATGGAAATTGATTCTGAAGGAGCAAGAGTATTAGATGCATGAATATAAAGTGTCCACCCAGCACCCAAGAGCCGTATCTTTACGGACTAGGGCAAAACTCGTCCATGGGTTTGAAATCGGAGTAACATCGGCTTTTGGTCTCTTTGCCCATGGTAGAGGAGAAGCCTTCGATTATCTGTTAGGGGAAATAACCACAGAAAATGCAAAACATGCCATTAAGGCTGCAGCAGCTAGGCTTTTGTTGGGGCACAATTCTGTGTTATCAGTAAATGGGAATGTGGCAGCACTCGTTCCAGAGGAATTGATAAAGCTCGAAAAGGTATCAGGCGCGAAATTAGAAATTAATTTGTACCACCGATCAGAGGAGCGGGAAGCGGCGATTGAGCAGGTTCTCAAAGACGCCGGTGCTAAGGAAATCTATGGTATCAATCCTTTATATCACGAAACAATTCCTGAAATCCATAGCGAACGGCGCGTCGTTGATCATCGAGGCCTATTCATTGCAGATGTGGCTTTTGTTCCTCTGGAGGATGGTGATCGGACGGAGGGGCTGGTCCGACTAGGCAAACAGGTTATTACAGTGGATTTGAATCCACTTTCACGAACGGCGCAGATGGCAAACACCACGATAGTCGATAATATCGTTCGAGCTATGCCTTTATTGATAAA
>JABXGU010000636.1 GCA_016550415.1 archaeon
CAACCGTTAACCGTTCGACAACCAAGGCTATCACTTGTCCAGCCTGTGGACAACTCAACCTCATTAAGAGCAAACACTACTACTGGCTTTTATCCAAAGAAAAACAGGCACGCTGCCGTCACTGCGGTCGATCCTTCCGTCTTTAGTTACTGATTAAGCAGCGTTCGTTCTTCTTTTCCGCCAACCTGTCACACTTAAGTGCTAAAACCACTGTACCTGTTTTCGCTAAAACTCCAATCAAGCTTCTTTGATTAGGGGCGTACTTCAATGAATGCAGAAAAAAGCAAATTTAGCTGGGTTACGATTTTTCTCATTGGTCTCGGGTTCTTTACGACGGCAATAAGCTGGTCTCTCTTCAATTCTTACGTACCAATTTTTCTCCAAACCTCAATTTTAGGTGCTCTTCCAACGTTCCCCTTTGTGGTCGCTTTGGCTGGGTTTTTCATGGGGATTGATAATCTTGTGGCAATCATCATGCATCCTCTCATGGGTGGACGGTCTGATAAGACTTGGAACCGCTTTGGACGACGTATGCCATATCTTATTGTCGGTATTCCTCTCGCTGCTGGGTTTTTCGTTGGACTACCAATAGCTGCTACTTTTCCAGGGATGCTGGGTCTTTTGTCACTTGTGATTCTCATTCTTGGTTTTGATATCTCCATGGCAATATATCGGGCACCCACTGTGGCGATGATGCCTGATTTTACACCTTCTGAAAAGCGAAGTCCGGCAAACGGTGTCATTAATCTGATGGGAGGCATTGGATCAATATTTGCCTTTGTTGTAGGCTCGATCCTCTACGGGATAAATCCACTTCTGGCATTCGGTGTCACAGCGCTCATCATGATTCTTGCACTAGTTGTGTTGGTTCTTGCGATTCGTGAGCCGAAAATCCCTCTAGAAGTGGAAAAGGTTGACCAACCGCTTCGAGAGGCATTTCGTGAAGCCATCGGCGATCGTTCGATTCTCAGTATATTAGTCGCCATCTTTGCATGGTTTATTGCCTTCAATACTTTGGAAACGTGGTTTACCTCGTACGGTGTGTTCACCCTATTGTGGCCAGAAAATATCGCAGCTCTTGCCATGACTTTGTTTGCCTTGGTGTTTGTGATCTTCGCCATTCCAGGCGGATTGATTGCCGTAAAATTTGGACGCCGACGCACGATCATGACAGGACTCATCGGGATGATCATCACCCTGGTCATCGTTTCGTTCATGCGAGATTTCATCACGGTTCTTCTCAGCTTGGGATTAGCCGGCTTCTTTTGGTCCTTTGTCAACGTTAATAGCATTGTAATGTTGTGGGAGGTTAGCCGGAAGAAACAAGGTGCCTACACTGGTATTTACTACGTTTCCAGCCAATTCGCCGCAGCCCTTGGTCCCATCGCCTTTGGTCTGCTCGCTGATATTCTAGTGCTGTTCTTTGGATTTACCCTCGCCACGAAATGGCTCCTTCTCTGGCCCTTTGCCATTGTTTTCCTCATCATAGCACTTGTTGCGATGGTTTTCGTCCGACGTGGCGAAGCCGGTGAGGAAGCGGAAATGTCCAAAAAGGAATAATTTAACCATCGAGGTGCTCATTGCACCTCTCTTCTTCTTTTTTGTCTAGGCAGCAAGTAGGAGATAGTTTTATCTAATTGCTAAGGGTCAGTTGAGACACTTGGTATCTCTGGAGCGCCATATATGGAAGATATCCTCGACCAGGTGACTACATACCTGAAAACGATGAACCTCACCTATGAAATAAAACCAATTGAAGGTCAAGTCCACCGTATTGTGGTCCCCTATACGGCTCAAGATAAGAAACTAACGTTTAATGTTTTCATTGATGTCTCCGGTCAGTTCTTGCGGTTTTGGGTCCTCGTTATGCCCGCTGATCGAGTGTCAGATGAAAAGAAACGTGAAGAATTATATCAGGCACTCTTAGTAGCAAATGGCAAACTCGCAGAGGTCAAATACTTCCTCACAAAAACAGGCAATGTAGGAATAGTCGGTCATGAAGGCGCAAAGGTTCTCACGGTAGATAGTTTTCGTGAAGAATTCCGGGCAATTCCCTACGGAATCATCTATTTTCTAACTGTTATCGCTAAGAAACTGAATCTCACCCTTACCATTCCCACAAAGGAAGAACTCTCCTTCTATTCCTAACAGATACCAAAACCAGAGAAACAAGAAACTTTTTCTAAATCCTCCCCTTGAAGGAGTGCAATCAACAGAGGTTAATAGCATGACAACAACAATGGAAACCATTGAAAGTTACTTGAAACAAATGAATCTCACATACAAAGTCATTCCCGCTGAAGACCGCATCATCCTTCCTTACAATATCGAGGAACGTCGATTTTTCCTTATTGTTGATCGTAGTGATAAATGGGTCCGGTTTTTCATCATTATCGTGGAGGCTGATGCCTTGAAAAACGCCGATAAATCAAAACTCTACCAAAGTCTACTCGAAGCGAATGGACAACTTGCTGAGATCAAGTACTTCATTACAGATCAAGGCGCTGTCGGAGTAATTGGACATGAGGGGATTGCTTCCTTAAGCTTTGAAGGGTTTCAGGAAGAGTATAATGCACTCCCCTACGCAGTCTCATATTTCATTGCAAATATTGCCTCGAAGCTCAACATTGAAGTTCGAGGCGTCGAAGAATAAAACCGTTCGCACTCAGCCTTACTGACTATGGACGCTTGGCAGCGGGGCTAAGGCCGTGACAATAAAAGCACTACTCATTGACTTTGATAACACACTAGTCCTCTTTAATGAGGACCAGTTTCTCGTCTCTTA